>JAUXLW010000018.1 GCA_030623545.1 Acidimicrobiia bacterium
AAATGCTTCCGGGTATTTCGCCTCGGCGACCTGACGTTTCATCTTTTCTCTAGTCGAGAAGCTCAAACCTGATGCGCCGAAACGCCCTCCCCTTCGACTCCACCTTGGTGATCTCCACTCGTCCCACCTCGTCGGTCCGGTGCACGTGCGTCCCTCCATCCGCCTGCCGGTCGAGTCCAACGATGTCGATCACCCTGACCTCGGTCAAGCCCTTGGGTAGCAAGCTCACTTTGGTGCGTATCAGGCTGGGGTCGGCATCCGCCTCGTCTCTCGGCAGGAACGAAACCGTGACTTCGAGAGCCTTGGCAAGCTGGCGATTGAGCTCCTCCTCCATCGGGAACTTATGGGCCGAATCCCAATCGGGAAGCTCGAAGTCGAGACGTCCCTCCCCTTCTTTCATATTGCCGCCGGTAACCGGGCTCTGATATCTTTCCCAAACCACCCCACACATTGCGTGCATAGCAGTGTGTGTTCGCATCAGCGTGTAGCGCCGGTCCCAGTCGAGTTGAGCGCGAACCGGGGTCCCGACAGCCGGAAGGTCTCCGGCAATCCAATGCCAGACATTGCCCCGGTCGGAAGTCACACGGTCCACTTGTATGGCATCGTCTCCCACCCACAGCGCGCCGGTATCGTGCGGCTGGCCGCCGCCTCCCGGATAGAAGACGGTGGTGTCGAGCAGGACCCTGCGGTCAACGTCATCGACGTCGACGACCGTGGCCGCGACCTCCCGAGCATAGGAGTCAGTCGAGTAGACGTTCCGAGCCATGAGGCAACCGTAGCGACGCCAGGCTCCCCTTGCTCAGACACCCTCCCAGCGTTCAGCGGCCCTTGACGAAGTTGCCGTACAAGCGGATGACTTTGCTCCCGGTGATATGACTCGGCCAAGGCGCGAAAGCTTCACTTGTTCCATATGGGACGCCATTCGGGGCCGCAACGCGGGTAGCGTTGCTGGATGGAGGTTCGGAGCGCCAATCGAGACGACCTGCTGGAGATCGGACGACTAGCGCACGAGGCGTGGTGGGAGGCTTACTCTGGCCTGGTAAGTGATGCGACCATCAATCGTGCCCTTGCAGCCAACTACACGCCGGCAGTTCTCGCCCAGCGCCTGCTGAAGAATTTCTGCTTCGTTGTACTCACGGATGACGCCGCGGCAGGTTTCGCAGAGGGGATGCCGGAAACCGACCGGGTTGTGCTGCACACCATCTACTGCCTGCCGGAGTACCGCCACCAGGGCATCGCGTCAGATCTTCTCGGCGCGGTTCGAAACCTTGCTCCGGGGATGCCGATCTGCTCGGACGTGGTGCTGGGCAATCTTGTCGCAGAGTCGTTTCACGAAGCGTGGGGCTTTTCTCCAGGCGAGGTCTTCGAAGGAGACATCGAGGGTGAACCTGTTGTACAGCGGCGGTGGTGGCTTCCGGCCGAGGCAAACCTGGGGCATGGAAGAGCTTCGTAGCCTGCCAAAGGCGCTCCTCCATGACCACCTTGACGGAGGTTTGCGCGTCGACACGATTCTCGACCTCGCCACCACGGTCGGTTACGAGGGGCTACCGGCGACCGACGAAGCGGGGCTCCGAGAGTGGTTCCATCAGGGCGAGTCCGGCTCTCTCGAGCGATATCTCGAATCCTTCGATCACACCCTGGCAGTAATGCAGACGGCCGAAGCCCTGGAGCGGGTTGGCTACGAAGCTGTTGTGGATGTGGCCGCCGACGGAGTCGTCTATGCCGAGCTGAGATTCGCCCCGGCCTTCAACACAGATGGTGGCCTGACGCTGGAAGAAGTAGTCGCCGCGGTGGCCCGGGGGGTACAAACGGCCTCGTCGGAAACAGGCTGCGTCACCGGTTTGATCCTCGACGGCATGCGCCAAATGAAGGATTCAGAGGAGATTGCCGACCTGGCGGTGGCCAGCCGTGACCTGGGCGTAATTGGCTTTGACCTGGCAGGACCGGAAGCCGGCTATCCCAACGACGATCATGCCCCGGCCTGCCTGCGCGCCAGAGAAGCCAACCTTCCAGTCACGGTGCATGCCGGAGAGGGAGACGGTGTGCATCAAATCTGGCGGGCGCTGCACCATTGTGGTGCACTCCGCATCGGCCACGGTGTTCGCATAATTGAAGACACGACAGTGATCAACGGTGAGATCACCGACACCGGGCCGGTCGCCTCATTTGTGCGGGATGTCCAGGTGCCCCTCGAGGTTTCCGTGTCGTCGAACATTCACACGGGGATCTTCCCCACGGTGGCCGAGCACCCGATCGGAATGCTCTACCGGGCCGGGTTCGCGGTCACACTGAACACAGATAATCGGCTCATGTCCGGGACCAGTATGACGACAGAGTTCGCGCTGGTTGCGGAACACCACGGGTTTGGAATCGGCGACTTTCACGCAGTTACCAGGAGAGCCATCTTGGCGGGATTCACCCCCTGGCCACGCCGCCAGGAGCTCCTCGAGAAAGTTGACGAGATATACCTCGACCTGTATTGAGCTCAGCGCTTTTCAAGCTGGGCGTCTATCCAGTCGGCAATGTCGGAAACAACTTCCGGGCCCTCGGGCTCATTGTGAATCTCATGACGCAAGTTGGGGTATAGCCGCCGCTCGACGACGGCTACCTCTGCCAGCGCGAGCGAGGATTGTGGAGGAATGATCGTGTCGGATCCTCCGGCCAGTAGCAGTGTCGGAATAGTGAGCATCGGCATCCGCTCGGCGACCCGCGCCTGAGCCTTGAGCGTCTCAGCCCCGAAGCGAGCCGTGGCCTTCGTGGCGACCAGGGGGTCGTTGAAATACGCCTCGCCGACCCGGGGGTCGCGCGAGAGTTGTTCTCCTTCGAGATCGAGAGGCAATAGGGCCCTGGGCACGATCCTGGCCAGGACCGGGGCCAACATCTTCTTCCAGCCGGCCACGTTCGCCTCGAGTGCCGGGCCCGACAGGACCAGCAGGTCGGGCATTAACTCCGAAGTGCTCAGGCAGTAGTCCAGAGCAATCAGACCACCAAGCGAATGTCCGTATAGCACCATCGGGAGTTTGAGAGCAACGGCTACGGCCGAGAAGCGATCTTCGAGGTCATCGACGTACTCCTGCCAGGTATCCACGTGCATCGAAGGCCCACTCGACTCACCATGGCCCCGGTGATCGTAGGAGTATGTGGCAAATCCACGGGCAGCGAGCGCTGATCCCACGTGCTCGTAGCGTCCGCTGTGCTCGGCAGCACCATGAACGATGACGATGCCGGCGCGGGCCGGTCCTTCCGGAATCCAATCACGGGTGGCCAGTTCGGCACCAGTGCGGGAGGTTTCCCGATTCACCTCAGTCACGTCTCTCCTCGATATCGCGCCTGCCATGCCGCGCCGACGATTCCAGCACGGTTGCGGAGTGTGGCAGTGACAATCTTCGCCCGTGTGTCCAAATACGGGAGAAAGAGCTCAGACTGCCGACTTACCCCCCCGCCGACGATAAACAAATCAGGCGAGAGAAGAAACTCGACGTGTTGCAGATACCGGTTCACGCGGGCCCCCCACCGTTTCCATGACAGCCTTCCATCTTCCCGCGCCTTGGCACTGGCCCAGTGCTCGGCGTCGGAACCCTCGAGCTTCAGGTGCCCGAGCTCGCTATTGGGTAGAAGCTCGCCATCAACGAAGATGGCGCTGCCGATCCCCGTGCCGAAGGTCAAGAGAATGACAACGCCCTTGTTGAAGCGCCGGCCTGCACCGTAGTGCATCTCGGCGAGACCGGCGGCGTCTGCGTCGTTGATCACCGAAACCTTGCGACCCAGCGCCCTGCTGATGCGTCGCGAAGCCCTGTCGCCGATCCAGGCTTTGTCGATGTTGGCTGCTGAGTAAATAACGCC
This sequence comes from Acidimicrobiia bacterium, assembly GCA_030623545.1. GTDB lineage: Bacteria > Actinomycetota > Acidimicrobiia > Spongiisociales > SHLN01 > JAUXLW01. The sequence goes on from JAUXLW010000018.1 coordinate 3,844, forward strand.
TTTGCGGATTATGGCGGGAACGGCGACCCCGACGGTGCCCGCCCATGAGAATTCATCGGTCATGGCCGAGATCAGCTTGGTGACGGCTACGGGGGTCGCGGGTTGCGGTGTCGGATATCGCATCCGCTCTGTAATGAGCCGACCGGCGGTGAGATCGACAACCCCGGCTTTGATCCCCGACCCGCCAACATCAAAGCCAAGCACCTCGGTAGAGGACTGCGGTGCCTGCGGCGGCCCCATCAGTCTCCTTTGATGAACGGAGGCGACTTCAACGTCACAGGAAGCCACTCTCCCCGGATCTCGACCTCGAGGGCCGGCTCGGGGTCACCTTCGGCCCGCGAGAAGCGATGGAACACGGGAGGCGGCGACAGATACCCGAGACCGATGCCGACACCAAGAACCGGACTGAAGTTGCCGCTGGTAACCGTTCCGATGCTGGGCCCGGCCCGCAGCGCGTAACCGGCCCTGGGGATCTGGCGGCCCTTCATCACGAAGCCGACCTGGGTCTTGGCAACCCCTTTGCTTTTCTGGCGCAAGAGGGACTTCCTGCCGATGAAATCATGGTCCCAGGCGACCACCCACTCGAGGCCGGCCTCGAGGGGGCTTGTGTCCTCATCCAGGTCTTGACCCCACAACGGATAGCCCATCTCCAGGCGCAACGTGTCGCGACTACCGAGGCCGCACGGGATGGCTCCCGCATCGAGCAGCACCCGCAGGCAGTCGTCGGCACCAGCCTGGCTAACCATCAGCTCTCCCCCTGGCTCTCCGGTGTATCCGGTGCCTGCCACCGTAACCGCCTCCCCTCCAAACAATGCCTCGGCCACGCCGAAACGTTTCGGCTTCCAGCCCATCACAGCCTCGATCAGGTCGGGGGCTCCGGGGCCTTGGACGGCCAGCAACGCCGTGTCCTCGCGCCGGGACACAATGTCGACGTCAGGCGGGGCCGCAGCTTTGAGAACACCTCCGACGTCGTCGACGTTGACACCATTCGGCATGACGATGTAGTCCTCCTCGCCAAGCCGCCACACGATTATGTCGTCGACCACTCCCCCCCGGGGCGTCAGCAGCATCGTATATTGAGCGCGCCCGGGGCCCGCTTTGCGAATGTCGTTGCAGAAAATACTCCCGAGCAATTCTGTTGCCCCCGGTCCGCTGACCTGGACCCTGCCGAGATGCGACACATCGAAGACCCCGGTGGACGAACGAACGGCCTGATGCTCGGCGAGCACACCCTCGTACTGAACCGGCATGCTCCACCCGCCGAAATCCACAAACCGGGCCCCAAGCTCTCGGTGGATGTGATCTAGCGGGGAGGCTGGCACAGGAGGTAATCGAGCACTAGCCGCCCAGGTCGCCGAGATGGGTGACCTGGGGCGGGCCCGGGATCCTGGTGGGTGCCGGCAACTCCAGCGCACCGTCGTCCAGCCCGTACTTCAGCAGGAGGTGGAGATAGTCGCGCTGGTAGAAGACCTTGCAGCGCACGTCGGGGTAGAGCTCACGCAGGCGGCGAACCTTGCGATTCTTCTTAGTGACCAGCCGCTGGTTCATCGTGGTGATCTCGATGTAGATGCCCTCATCAGCCAAATAGAAGTCGGGGGTGAAGTACTTCGTCGGATCATCGTTCTCGTCGAAGTCTATTGGAAACGCCGTCGGCTCATACTCCCAATCGATACCGTAGAAATCGAGCAAACGCGCGAACTGCCGCTCGCTGACGTGGGCGAATTCTTCGGTCTCGGAACGGAGGGGCTTGTCCGAGTCGGGTGTCTTGCTCAGTTGGCCTCCGCCGTATCGGTGGACGATCCCACCACTTCTTCCTGTTGTGTCTCGGGGAAGAGTTCGTGAATCTGGCCTTTCAGTTCGTCCTGAACGGGGCCGACCGCGATACCAAAAACACCCTGTCCGCGGCGGAACACGTCCACCACTTCTGAAGGGTTGTGAGCCGCGTAGATCGTGCTGCCGTCGGACAGCAAGGTCACGTCGGCGAGTGGAGTGTCCGTTTCCAGTTGGGCCGCGAGGATTTCGATCGCTTGACGGATCTTCTTGAGGCTCATCCCGGCGTCCAGGAGGCGCTTGACGACTTTGAGCTGGATGATGTCGGCGAAGGAGTACAGACGCTGACTGCCGGATCCCTGCGCAGCCTGAACGGAAGGAGTGATGAGGTCGGTACGGGCCCAGTAGTCGAGTTGGCGGTAGGTGATGTCAACCAGCTTGCACACCTGGGGCGCCCGGTAGCCTTCTTCCGACATGGTGTCCTCCTTCGGTCAATAAGCTTACACGTTCGTAATTCCGAACGTGCAACCTACCGAATCAACAAAAAGTTGTCAACAACACCTGTGGATAACTCGGGGAGAAGAGGCTCGGCTCAGGACTCGCCGGTGAAGTCCTCGGGTCGGACGGTGTCGAGAAATTCGCGGAACCTCTCGACTTCTGCTTCCTCGTCCTGGCCATCTCGGATCTCCACGCCTGCCTCTTCCAACACCTCCGGCGTGGCAAAGAGCAAGGCCTCAGTGCGTGCCGCCAGGGCAATGGCATCTGAGGGGCGGGCCGAAACCACCACCTCACCTCCGTTGACGGCCAGGACCAGATCGGCGTAGTAGATACCCTCCCGCAGATCATTCACGACCACCCGCTCGACCCTGGCACCCAGCCCGTCGGTCAAATCCTTGAGGAGGTCATGAGTGAGGGGTCTCTGAGGTTCGACTCCCTCGAGAGCGAAGGCGATGGCGGTTGCCTCCACTGCACCAATCCAGATGGGGAGGTAACGATCGCCGCCAACCTCGCGCAGGAGAACTATCGGTTGGTTAGTCGGTAGCTCGATGCGCACTCCGACGAGTTCCAGCGGTATCCCGTAACTCACCCGGTCACCCTATCACTGGCGAATAGTTCTCTTGCGAGGACGTCGGGATCTTTGGTAAAGGCCTCGAAATCCAAGACAGCCCATAGCGACCGGACGTTACGGTAGCGACCGGCGTAGTCGAGGCCATAGCCGACTAAGAACTCCTCCCCCACTTCAAACCCGCGATATTCGAGCGGGACCTCCAGTATTCGTCGCGGAGCCTTGTCTATCAAGGTGACAGTCCTCATAGACGCAACGTTGCGAGTGTGGAAGAGCTCAGTGAGGAACGAGTGCGTCAGGCCGGTGTCCACCAGGTCCTCGACCAGCAGAACGTGTCGGTCTTCAAGGGAGACACTGGTATCCATGGCGATGCGTACCCGACCCCCTTCGCCGAAACGACTCACGGCGAGAAACTCCGCCTCATGGTTGACCGTCAGCTTTCGTACCAGGTCGGCCATGAATATCAGGGCCGCGTTGAGCACGCCGACCACCACCGGAGTCTTATCCGAATAGTCCCTGGAGATTTCAGCCGCCAGCTCTGCCACCCTGGCATCGATCTCTTCGGCCGTCACCACCTCGGTGAGGATGCCGTCTATTGCCATCTGCCACCATCCTCACGCCCCCACGTTTGTAGCAAGCCGAGGCGCCTTGCGTTAACCATCAGTGTTGCATGTTCCACCGGGGCTCCTTTTCTCGAGTTAAGCCTAAGCCCGGGCGAACCAAACACGCTAAACCCGTATTCGAGGAGGACACCGGCATCGCGGGTGGCGTTGGTTGCTCCCATTACAACAGCGTAGATGCGTCGCCCATCCCGCTCCGCTGCTGAGACCAGCACCTCGCCGGCGCCCCGCGTTTTCCCGGTTTTGACTCCGATGACTCCCGGCACCGTGGTTAGGAGCTCATTGGTGGATTCCCACTGCCGCTCGCGACCCGCCACCGGCTGCACCGTTACGGAGGGAGTAGCGGCCAACGCCGCGAACTCCGGGTGCCTCATTGCCTCGCGGCTCAAATGAAGGAGGTCTCGCGCGGTCGTGTACTGATCCGGCGCGTCAAAGCCATGTGGGTTGGAGTAGGAAGTGTTGGCCAGTCCCAGCTCCGTCGCCCGGTCGTTCATGGCGTCAACGAACGCTTCAACGTCGCCGGAGACATACTCTGCCAGTGCCACTGCGGCATCGTTGGCCGATACCACCACCAGCCCCTCGAGGAGCTCGCCCACTGTCCAGGTTTGTCCCGTGACAAGGCCGATCTGTTTGAAGTTGGTTTGTTCGGCTCGGCGGCTAATGACCACCTCCTCGTCGGGACCGGTGTTTTCGATGGTCAAGAGTGCGGTCATCAGCTTGGTGGTTGAGGCCATCGGTCGAGGCTCGTCCGCATCGTGTGAGGCGATTGTCAGCTGCAGGCTCTCGTCGTACACGAGCCAGGACCCGGCAGATACCCATGGCGGTGGTGGAAGTGGGTGGCGAAGGTAAACGTGGGCGCGACTCACCGGCTGGGGGAAGACCAGCCCGATCAGAAGGATGAAGACCGCCCTTTACTCCTCGAGGTAACGACCCAGCTTTGCCCGCACAATGGCCTGCTGCATTTCGCCAATTGCCTGGGCGCAGTCGGCCAAAATCTCTGCCGCCCGGCGGCGGGTATCGGGGTTGCCGTGGCGTAACAGCGGAATCGTGAGCTGGTGCAACAGCTCACTGGACCTCTCGGCCCCCAGGCGCAGCGTGCGCAGATGCCGCGGCTCCAAACCGTTGCGCAGGAGCCGGGCCGCAGTTTGGGCAACCGTCAGGTCGTCGGCACCAAAGGCCTCCTCGCCGTCGGCGGTGGTCGGCTGAATCACACCGCTATCGATCAATATGTCGAGATCGGCCGGAGCCAACCCGGCGGCCCGACTCAGTTCGTTCCGGCTCATCTCAGTGGATCCGGAAGCGAAATAGGTTTCGGGAGGAGGGCCGCTCGGAGTGTCCACCGGAACCTCGCCTCGCTCCCAGGCATTGAGTTTGGACTTGATGACCTTCAGTGGCAGAAAATGGTCCCGTTGCTGTTGAAGTATGTAGCGGACCCGGCTGATGTCGTCGGAGCTGAACTCCCGGTATCCGGACCGGCTCCGGCGCGGCTTGACCATGCCCTTCGTTTCCAGGAACCGCACCTTCGATACCGTGATTTCGGGAAACTCCGGCCGGAGAAAGTTGATTACCTCGCCGATGGTCCTGGCCTTCGGCTCAGCCATCGCCGTGAGCCAAGAGTAGGTGGTATTTGCCGATGATTATCTCGTCGCCGGGCTCCAGCGTGGCTTCATCGAGCCGAGCCCCTTTCACGTAAATCCCGTTGGTGGAGCCCACATCCTTGATCCGCGGGTTGCCTTCCCCCACCGTTACTTCGGCGTGGCGACGCGAAACGGTCACATCGTCGAGGAAAATGTCCTGGTCCGGGCCGCGACCGATGGTCGTGGTGCCGGGCTCGAGGACCCAGGTCATGCCGGCGCGGGGGCCCCGGCCGACCACGAGGGCGAAACCAACCACTCCCGGCACATGGGCAGGTTGATTCAGCGCCGGTTGATGCTCTGGATCGACCGGCACGAAAGTAACGGTCGGATGTTGATCGACCGCCGGATCCTTGTTTTCACCCTCCACTTGCGACCATCGTAGTTGTCGGCAGCGACGTATTCGCTGCCTATTCGGTCAGCGTGCGGTAAGCAGCTCCGTCGATAAATCCGCTGCGGTCTGCGTCGGGGGCGGGCTCGAGTAGAAAAAACCACCCTGCACCGTAAGGGTCGATGTTGACGAGATCGGGACTGTCGGCAAGCGCCTCGTTGATTTCAACGATCGTCCCGGAAATTGGGGCGTAGATCTCAGATACCGACTTGGTCGACTCGACCTCGGCGACCCTTGATCCCGCCTCGACCATCCGTCCCGGCTCCGGCAAATCCACGTAAACCACGTCACCAAGGGCATCCTGGGCGAAGTCGGTGATGCCGATCCTGAGTCTGCCGTCTTCCAGCTCTGCAATCCATTCGTGCTCGGCGGTGTAGTGCAGTTCGTCTGGAATGTTCATCACTCATTCTCCGGTTCTGGCGCCAATCTAGCTCTCAGGTCGCGCCCGTACTCCAGCATCACGTAGTAATAGAGGAACAGGCCGGCCACTCCCACGGCGAACGCCGATCCTTCGAGCCACGCCCAGTCGTAGCCCTCTGCCCAGTAGAACCAGGTGACGGCGCTGTAGACCATGGCGGTTGCCAACTTTCCGATGCGGCGCACGTCGATGCGTCCCCCGCCGCGTCCGAGAACCACCAGGGCGGCCACTCCGACCAGCGCCTCCCGGATGATGATCAGAACTGCGAACCATGCCACCAGCACGTTGGCGACCCACCCGAAGATCACGGCCACCGCTATCGCGATCCGATCGGCCAGCGGATCGAGCAGTTTTCCTAGTTCGGAAACCTGGTCGAGACGGCGGGCCAGGTAGCCGTCTATCCAGTCGGTAGAAGCAATGACAAACAGAACCCAGCCGGCTAACGCCGGATCGTCTTTGCCGAACAAGACATAGAGAAACAAGGGGATCAAGGCCAGCCGCGCCGTCGAGATCAGGTTGGGGATGGTCAGCACGGGGTGAGCGTAGCTGCCGCTCGAGAGCCGTCCGGGTGTCGGGCTCGCCCATAGGGAAGGCCCGGGGGGTTAACCCCGGGCCTTCCCTCTCGAAACGACGTCTTTAATCGACCTCGTACGCATTCACCAGGTGCCATGGCGCCCGATTCCCTGGACGGACCAGGGCCAGGGTGAGGCCGCCGATGAGCAGGAGAACGAGTCCGGCGATGCCGAAGTCTGCCGCCTCGAGACCGGTCGACGGGAGCTGAGGAGCGAACCCGAAGTCGGCGATCAGTGAGCTCTGCCCATCAACCACCGTGATCGTGTACTTGCCGGCTGTCGTGAGCCCCGTGTTGTCGGGGGCGGTGCCGGTGTTAACAGTTACCTCGTAGGTTCCGGCAGTAAGGGCCGCGAACAGGTACTTGCCGGACGCGTTCGACACCAGGGTCGAGGACTCATTGGTCCCCGTATTGGTGAGCGTCACGGAGACACCGGCCAGGAGACCCTCGCCGGAGTCGAGAACCTGGTTCAAGTTCGAGTCCATCCACACTGTGTCGCCGATGACGGCACTGGCGAGGACCTCAGCAATCGTGAACCCAAAATCGGCGTCGACGAAGTCTTCGCCCTCCGCCAGCGCGACGGTAACACCCGCCGGAGTGGTTAGATCGCTCCCGGCCGGGCCGGTAGCGGCATCAACCGCCACGTCATAGCTGCCGGCCTCGAGTCCCGCAAAGACATACGAACCGTCGGCGCCGGTGGTGGCGACGAGAGGGCTCGCACCTCCCGGACTGGTCAGCAGCACTGTGACCCCTTCAAGTCCGGACTCTGTGCCGTCTTGTACACCGTTGGCGTTGGTGTCGAACCAGACCGTGTCGCCTATCGATCCAGGGGTTGGCGCGATCGGGTTGAAGCGGGCGCACACGGCGACAATCGAATTGACGTTGTCCCCAATGGCGGCGTGGATCACGCGCATCGTGACTGCCTCGCCTGTGACTGACGCCGAGCTGTTGAAGATCAGCCAGTTCTGGTCTCCGGGAAGATCGGGGCTGATCCAACTCTTGAAAACTGTGTTGCCATCAGCATCGAGCAGTTGGAGGTACCACTGTTCGTTGATTTGATCCGACTGATCCACCAGCTTGGCGTCGTGGTCGTCGAAAGACACCATCGTCAGCGAGTAGTCCCCAGCCGGGATAGGCGTCACCAACGGCACTGTCACCTCGCCAGGACTGAACCCGGAGTTGGGGTTGAGGAGCAGAGCGCGAGGGCTGACCGAGTTGGTGTCGCTGCAAACATTGTTATCGGCAAGTGCCGCCGGAGCAGTAACCAGGGCCGTCAAGGCCAACGTTACGACCAGCAGGCTGAGCCTACGAAAGGTTCCCATTTCGTTCTCCGTTTATTGGTTAGCAATTGCGTCCAGAGACGCATAATCAACTTATCTCACTCTCCGCGGTTGTCAACCGCTTAAGGTGGCCAGAACCATTCGCGGCTGGTCTTCCTTCTGGCTAGCGTCCCGAGTCAGGATTAAGCGAGGATTTGTGGCCGGCGCTGGCGACCCAATTAACGACTTGGCCCGGGTCATCTTGATCACCCTGGCTGCGGTGAGTGGTCTCGTATTGGCACTTCTGGCCGTCTTCAACTCGACGGGTGGCGGGTCGGAATCGACACTTATCGACGGATCGGCGGCTACCACCGTCTCTGTCGCCGGCGAGACGGCGAGCACCGGCTCGACCGCCCCGGTGACGAGCACGACTGTGCCAGGCTCTGCGGTCGAGGGTTCCGTCGATGGCGAAACGGCTCCGGAAACCACCCCGCCGGAGACTGTGGCCCCCGAGCCCACGCCGGAGGTGGTGGAGCCGGTGGCTACGACATCGTCTCCCCCTCCGTCCACTTCCCCCCCGGCGACGACCACCAGTACCACGAGACACACAACCACCACGACCCGCCCCTCCACGACCACCACGGTGGCGCCGACTACGACCACAACAACCACGACCACACCGACGACCACCACCTCCCCGCCGCCGACGACCACCACAACAACCACGACCACACTTCCGCCGACCACCACTACTACCACCACCACAACAACCCTGCCGCCGACTACCACCACGACAACCACGACCACGCTTCCGCCGGGACCGGGTGTGGTATTCGTCAACGGTATGTCCGGTGCGGGCGAGTCCGAGCTCGACGGGTCGTGGGTGGCGAGCGCCAGCGTTCGGCTCCGGGACGGCGATTTCAAACAGGTGGGCGGAGCCACTGTCACGGTCCAGTGGAGCGGAGCTTTTACGGGTACTTCCACAGTGACGACGAACCCGGGTGGGGTAGCTCAGTTCGCCACTCCAACGATCTTCGGACCCAGCGTTACCGTTACGGTGATCAACGTGACGCATCCCGATCTCACCTACCAGGCGTCATCCAACGTCGTTAGCTCAATTACGATCGTGCCCGAACCGGCGGTCTGAGCCGGCAGGCTGGCCGCCTGTCCCCCACCTCGGCCCCGCCTCTCCGGCCACCGCCGAGTAAGCATTGACCACGAAAGCCGCCCCCCCGTACCCCGCCAGCCTCACGATCGACTATCCCGACCGTGAGCCCGACCGGGTCCTCGACGACGTGTGGGATGAATTCATCGGGGCATGGGCAAAGGTCAAGTACGCGATCGGCGAGCGGCCGTTCGACCTCACCATCGCCAGCGTCTCAGATCCAGCGACGTGGCCGACTGAGGATCACTGCGGCTACGACACACCGAGGGCGCGCCACCTGTTGGCGGTGTGCTTCGCGCTCGCCGGCGGACCGGG
>JAUXLW010000032.1 GCA_030623545.1 Acidimicrobiia bacterium
ACGCGTCAAAGGTCTCAGCGGCAAGCGGGCTACCGCGCTCGCTCAAGCGGACGTCGAATCTGTGGCCGATCTTCTCTTTCACGTACCCAGGCGCTACATCGATCGCTCCAACGTTGCTGCCATCGCCGACGTGCCGCTCGGAGAGGAGGTGACGGTGGTGGGGACGGTGAAGAAAATCAAGGTACGACGCGTGCGGCGGAATCTGGCGATCATCGACGCCACGATCTTCGACGGCGAGACCTATCTCTTTGCGACTTGGTTCAACCAGGTCTTTCGGGAGCGCCAACTCCCCGCCGGTACCGAAGTTGCCCTGTCCGGAAAAGTGGAGCGCAAGCGGGGGCGGCTGCAGATGAGCAGCCCCGACGCTGACGTCCTCGACCGGCCGGGAGAGTCGTTGCTGACGGGCAGGGTGGTGCCGGTGCATCCAGGCATCAAAGGTGTTTCCACGGGATTCGTCAGACGGGGCATCCACAACGCCATCGGCAGGTCTCTCCCGGTAGCGGATCCGATTCCCGCGGAGATCCGGGAACGTCTCAAACTGATCGACCGGTCGTCAGCCCTGCAGGTGATTCATTTTCCGGATGCCCTGGAAGATGTCGGTCCAGCCCGGGATCGGCTGGTATTCGACGAGTTCTTTCGTCTCGAGGTTGCCCTGGCGTTGCAGAAGCGACGCCAGATCGACGAAGCGCAAGGGATCGCTCATCAGATTTCGCCAGATGGATTGATGGCCGCTTTTGCTGCCGGCCTGCCTTTCGAGCTCACGTCGGCCCAGGAGAGGGTGATCGCTGAGATCCGCTCCGATATGGCCCGGCCTCATCCGATGCACCGGCTCTTGTTAGGAGACGTTGGCTCCGGGAAGACGGTGGTGGCGGTGGCGGCAATGCTCACCGCAGTAGACGGAGGCCTGCAGGGGGCGGTTATGGCGCCCACCGAAGTCCTGGCCGTCCAGCACTTTCTCAGCATCGGGAATGCCCTGGCCGGAGCCGGCATCGCTCCTCCCTTGGAGGCCAAGGGGATGGACAGCCTGTTTCACGGCGCGACACATGAGCGACCCGTGCGTATGGCGCTGCTCACCTCTTCTCAAGCTGAGGTGAATTACCGGGAGGCCATTACCCGCCGGGAGCTCACCGACGAGATCATGGCCGGCCGCGTGGACATCGTTGTCGGCACCCATGCCCTTATCCAGGAGGGCGTGCATTTCGCCGACCTCGGTGTGGCGGTGGTCGACGAGCAGCACCGGTTTGGCGTCCATCAACGAGTGCAGCTTCGCCAGAAGGGAGTTGCCGCCGAGCCCGATCTGCTGATTATGACTGCCACGCCCATTCCCCGGACCCTTTCGATGACGCTTTATGGCGACCTCGATGTCAGCAGCATCGCAGCAGATGAGATGCCTCCCGGCCGGCCTGAGGTGCGAACCGTTGTCCTCCCCAAGACGGAAACCGGAGAGAAGGAGTGGCTCGAGAGGGTGCGCACCGAGACGGCAGCGGGGAATCAAGCATTCGTAGTGTGCCCATTGGTGGAGGACAGTCTCAAGGTGGAGGCTGCCTCGGCTACGGCCGAGCATGATCGATTGCAGCACCTGCTACCGGATCTTCGCGTGGGCTTGCTGCATGGCCAGATGCGGCCCGCGGAGAAGGCCGGAGTGATGGCCGGGTTTCGAGATCGAAAGCTCGATGTGCTAGTCGCGACCACAGTGATCGAGGTCGGCATCGACATCCCCCACTCCACCGTCATGGTGATCGAGGACGCCGACCGTTTCGGGCTCTCACAGCTCCACCAGCTCAGAGGGCGCCTGAGTCGTGGGACGGGGCCCAACTACTGCTTTCTCGTAGCCGACCCCACCACAACCGAAAGTGAGGAACGTCTCCGCGCCATGGTGAGCTCCGACGATGGGTTCCGATTGGCGGAGGAGGACCTGCGAATCCGCGGTCAGGGAACAGTGTTCGGCGCCCGCCAGGCCGGGGCGGCCGACCTGCGCATCGCCGACCTTCTGCGCGACGCGCAACTGCTGATTGATGCCCGGCGCGAGGCCTTCGCGTTAGTAGCGGCCGATCCGACCCTGGGCCGCCATCAAGCTGTGGCCGATGAAGTGCGGGCCCTCCTCGGTGACTCGGTGGAATGGTTGTTCGTCTCGTGAGGGTCATTGCCGGTGTGGCTAAGGGGCGTCGGCTCAGGGCACCCCCCGGTTCCGGCACCAGGCCCCTTACAGACCGGGCCAAAGAAGGACTGTTTTCGTCGCTCGGCGAGAGAGTTGTAGGAGCCCGGATCCTGGACCTGTTTGCCGGATCGGGTTCGCTGGGAATAGAAGCTCTGAGCCGAGGCGCCGCTGATGCGACCTTTGTCGAGAAGGCCCGCGGGGCGGCCGGACTAATTCGCAAGAACCTGGATATGACATTGCTGGACGGCGAGGTCATTTGCGGAAAGGTGGAGCAGTTTCTGCGATCTGCTCAAGGCGGGTTTGACCTCGTGTTCGTTGACCCCCCGTACGACTTGTCGCTAGCGTTGGTGGAGGACGTGCTGTCCGGCACGGCCGAGCTGCTTGGTGACGGAGGAATGATGGTGCTGCATCGCAGGGCGGGAGAGGAAGCGCCACCGGCACCCGGTGGCACGGTGCTCGTCGACGAGCGCCGCTACGGCGACACCCGGCTCTGGCTATACGGCAGGCAGCAATCATGACGCGAGCGGTTGTTCCCGGCAGCTTCGATCCACCCACCCTCGGCCATTTTGATGTCATTACGCGGGCGGCGGATGTGTTCCAGGAGGTGCTCATCGCCGTGGTTCAGAACCCTTCAAAAACGCCGCTGTTCACCGCCGAGGAGCGGGTGGCAATGTTGCGCGACGTGGCCGCGGAGTGGTCGAACGTCGAAGCTGAGGCCTTCGAGGGACTTCTGGTGGACTTTGCCCGTGAGCGTTCGGCTGCCGTTATTGTCAAGGGCCTGCGAGCGATGTCAGATTTCGAGTACGAGCTGCAGATGGCCCAGATGAACCATCACTTATCGGGGGTTCATACGTTGTTTCTTCCCACCAGCCCCGAGCATGCCTACCTCTCCTCATCGCTGGTAAAGGACGTAGCGAGGTTGGGCGGGTCCCTGGATGGGCTGGTTTCCGCAGCCGTTGCCGCGCAACTAAAGGAGCGCTATTCATGACGGACGAGTTCGACATCGACGAGGGTGATCAGGTGGCGGAGGCACCAGTCACGGTCGGGAAGCTGCAGGATATCGTGGAGGAGCTCATCCTGATGGTCGAGCAAGCGCGGGGTGTGCCGTTGTCCGGGAACGCGTCGATCGATCGCAACGAGATGACAGACAGGCTGCGCCACATGCGCGATGTTTTGCCTGAGGAGTTGCGCACCGCCCGCTGGATGGTGCGCGAGCGCGAGGCCTTCATCAAGCAAACCAATGAGCAGGCGGGCGAGCTGCTGCGCCGGGCCAAGGACAAGGCGGCGCAAATGGTCTCCGAGACCCAGGTAATGACGGAAGCGGTGGAAGAAGCCAACATCCTGGTGCGTAACTCCGAGACCGAAGCCCGTCAGATCCGGCTCGAGGCCGAAGATCTCGTTGGGTCGAGCTACGAGCAGGTCGAGATCCTTCTCTCGAATCTTCTAGAGCGGGTCCGTGATCGCCGCGCCGACCTGCACCGTTCCCGTCCGGCGCCGCCGGAGGTCCCCATAAGCGAGTAGGCCTTGCCGGCCCACCAGCGGCTTCGGAGGCTGCAAGCCACTCAAGGCAAGCTCTCAGCTCTCCGATAATCACGCGTAGAGCGAGAGGATTTCAGTGTCTCACCTCAGCGGCAAGCTTAAGACTTTCAGCCTGCGGCAAATCCTGGTCTTACTGGCGGATGCCGATACGACCGGTGAGCTGCAAGTGGCGTCGCCGACACTCAGCGGCCGGATTTTCTTCGAATCCGGAGTTGTGGCCTATGGGACGACGCGCGCCGGCGAGGACTCGTTGTCGGAGTTGGACCGTCTGCTCGAGTCTTACGACGAAGACTCTCCAGCCAGAGCTCGCCCGGTCATAAAGGAGCAACTCACCGAAGTCCTCCATGGGCTCATGCAAGCGAAGTCGGGAACCTTCGACTTCGACGAAGGAACTCCCGGCGGCACCCGCAGCTTCGATGTCGGTGTCACTTTTACCGTCACCGACCTCCTGGCCGAGGTGGACAATCGAATAGAGGAATGGCGCAAGATTCGGGAAGTGATTCCCTCAACCTCCACCCCACTCGGGCTCGCCTCTGATCTTCCCGCCGCCCGGCCGGAAGTGACCCTCGACGCCAGGGCGTGGACCATGCTGTCAACCGTAGGCGGTGGCGCCTCGATTGTGGATGTGGCAACGAAGCTCGAGGTCTCCGAGTTCAAGGCCGCCGAAAAGCTCACCGAACTCGTCAACCAGGGCTTGCTGGCAGTGGCCGGCGAGGTTGAAACGGCCCCGAGCACTGATTCCGACCCTGCCGACTCTGCCATTGAACCGGCGGAGCAACCACTCGAGCTCAAGAAGGAGCTGCGGTCCATTCAGCGGCCGGGGCTCGACGAAAAGCCGTCGACTCCCAGGGTGGATCCCAAGGTGGGACCGGTGGCGTTCTCGCATGAAGACCTCAGCCGAGAAGAGCGCAATGAGCTGATTCGCAACATCGGTAAGGGCATTTACCCGTCAGATTGATCAGCTCTCGACGGTGAGGGTGCCTTCCATTCCCGCCTGGCGGTGGCCGGGCTTACTCGCAAAGCAGCTTGAAGCCGCCGGCGGTCACTCCTTGTCGTTCGTGCCACCCAAGCTGGTTTCCCAGCTCTAGCCAGGCCGGCCCATCACACTGCCCGCTCGCCAAGCGGGCGTCCCCCGTATGATTCTGGCCATGTCCTCAGGATTTGTTCTCGACGTTGGAGACTTGCTGACCCATCCCGGGCGAACCCGTCCGGTGGAGGTTGCGGGGCCGATAGACGCTGCCATCGAGCACGCTCGGGTGGCCGGCCCGGTTGTTGTGCGGCTCCGCCTCGAGGGCCTCACCGACGGCGTGTTTGCCAAAGGCGTCATCGAGGCCCCCATCCATCTCGTCTGCAATCGCTGCCTCACCGAATGGGATGAAGAGTTGGTGCTGGAGATGAAGCAGCTTTTTGCCCGCGATCTGGCCGAGGATATTTATCGGGTTGAGGACCAGTCAATAGATCTGGAAAACCCAATTCGGGACGAGGTTTTTCTGGTTCTGCCGCTGGTGTCGATTTGTCGGGAGAGCTGCCTGGGACTTTGCGCAACGTGCGGAGCCGACTTGAATACGTCTCCGTGCCAAGGGCACGACGAGGAAGAAGCCTCCCCGTTTGCACTCTTGAAGGATCTGCTCCCGGATTGAAAGGAACTGCCCATGGCGGTACCCAAGAAAAAGATGTCACGGTCGCGGACGCGGCGTCGCAAGGCTATGTGGAAAGTGCCGGCCCCGACAGTGGCCACGTGTCCGGAATGCAACGCGCCCACGCTGCCGCACAGGGTGTGCGAGGAATGTGGGTCCTACAACGGCCGCGAGGTCTTTGCCGAGCAGGAATAGGCGCTTGTAATGGCTCGCATAGCCCTTGACGCGATGGGAGGCGACCGGGCCCCGCAGGAAACGGTTGCCGGTGCCATCGAGTCGGAAGTCGACGTCGTCCTCGTAGGCGACGAGGCTGCTCTGCTTCCCTTACTCGACGGGGCCAACCTCCCGATCGTTCATGCCCCTGAGGTCATCGATATGGGCGACGACCCTGCCAGGGCCATCCGGGAAAAGCGCCGGTCCTCCATTGCTGTTGCCGCCAGGCTTGTCGCAGACGGCGAGGCGGATGGGCTGGTTTCTGCCGGGTCGACGGGAGCCGCCATGGCGGCCGCGGCCCTGATCATCGGGAGAATGAAGGGCGTGCTCCGTCCCGCCATCGCCGCGGTCCTGCCGTCTGGCGAGAAGGGGAAGATCGTCCTCGACGCCGGAGCCAACCCTGAGGTCAAGGTCGAGCACATCGTGCAGTTCGCAGTTATGGGCTCGGCACTCGCCCAGACCCGCCTCGGCATCGTGGAGCCAAAGGTGGGTTTGCTCAACATCGGTGAGGAGCCCGGCAAAGGCCGGGACCTCGAAAGGGCGGCCTACGATGCGCTCGAGAAAGCACCGATCAGGTTCGTGGGCAACGTCGAAGGTGGCGACATCGCAACCGATCGAGCGGACGTCATAGTGACTGATGGATTCACCGGCAATGTCGTGTTGAAGACCTCCGAAGGCACGTCGGAGCTCGTGATGGATGCTTTCGCCGGCGAGCTTGGTGCCCTGCTGCTGAAGCATCCTGAGCTGGGCGAGACGCTGGCACCCCACGTCTCCTCGTTGCGCCACCGGCTCGACCCGGAGACCTACGGCGGAGCCAGCCTTCTGGGCGTAAACGGGGTGGTGACGATCGCCCACGGGTCGTCGTCCCATCGGGCCATCGCTAATGCTCTGCGGCTCACGGCAGCTGAGGCCGAGCGTCACCTGCTGGACCGCATCAGGAGTGGCCTGGAAGCGTGACCCGGAAGCTGGAATCCGTGCTCGGTTACGGCTTCGACGACTATTCGCTCCTGGAGGCCGCGTTGACGCACCGCTCGTACCGGGCGGACGAGCCGGAGACAGTGGACTACGAGCGACTGGAGTTTCTGGGTGATGCCGTCTTGCAGCTGGCCGTGACAGACAAGATCTATGCCGACTACCCATCGATGCCTGAAGGGCAGATGGCCAAGCTGCGCGCCGCGGTTGTGAATGAGGAGGTGCTGGCCTCGTTGGCCCGGGGCCTCAAT
The DNA here is from genome assembly GCA_030623545.1 of Acidimicrobiia bacterium. Classification (GTDB taxonomy): domain Bacteria; phylum Actinomycetota; class Acidimicrobiia; order Spongiisociales; family SHLN01; genus JAUXLW01. The sequence goes on from JAUXLW010000032.1 coordinate 6,771, forward strand.
CTCGGCTCACAAATGCGTTTGGGGAAAGGGGAACAGGCCACCGACGGAGGCGACAAGGACAGTCTTCTATCGGATGTGTTTGAAGCCGTGTTGGGAGCGATCTACCTGGACTCCGACTTCGTGACGGCGGCGGCGGTGGCGGTCCGTCTATTGGATGCTGCCATCGCCGAGCGGGCTGATCAGCCCGGCGGCGGTGACTTCAAGACGCGATTACAAGAGGTGTTGGCCAAGCGAAACTTGCAGCCCGAGTATCACGTGTCCGGCGAGGGCCCCGATCACGACAAGGTATTCCACGCCGAGGTGGAAGTCGCGAGGGAGGTGCTGGGTTCGGGCTCAGGAAGCTCCAAGAAGGCGGCCGAACAAGCGGCAGCTGAGGAGGCCCTATCCAAGCTGGCCCAGGTGTGACGACCGGGGACGTTGTACTGCCGACCATCTCGACCACCCGGCACGCGACGCCCGATCTTCATGTCCGCGGCGGGTCGCCACCGCGTAGCTCGTCGGGTGGCAGAAACGCCACGCTGAGCAACCCGCCGAGCTATAACCTTGCCGGGTGCCCGAGCTACCAGAAGTAGAGACCACCCGGCGGGGCCTCGAGCCCTACCTGGCCGGCAAGAGGATCGTCCACGCTGAATCGCGCAGGGCGCGGATGCTGCGTCGGCAGCCGCGGGATAGGGACTTTGCCGACCGTTTGCAGGGTCGGCGCGTGATAGCCCTGCGCCGTCAAGGCAAGTTCCTGCTTTTCGACGTCGAAGGTGACCTCACTTGGGTGACGCACCTCGGCATGTCGGGCCGGATGGAAGTCGCCGAGCCCGGGGACCCGGAGGCGAAACACACCAACGTGGTGATCCGTACGGCCGATCATGAAATCAGGTTTGTCGATCCCCGGACTTTCGGTTTCATGGCCGTGTTCACCCCCGAGGAGCTGGCCGGCTCGACCATCGCCCGGCTGGGGCCAGACGCATTGACAGATCTTCCACCAAGTCGAGCCCTCGCGCTCCGACTGGAAGGCCGCAAGCCTGCGATCAAGAGCCTCCTTCTCGACCAGCGGATAGTCGCCGGAGTTGGGAACATCTATGGGGACGAGATTCTCCACCGCGCCCGGGTCGCGCCTGGTCGGCCGGGTGGTTCATTGACGTTCGATGAAGTCAAAGCGATAAGGCGGGCAATCGGCCCGGTCTTACGCGCCGGGCTGAAATACGGGGGAACCAGTCTCCAGGACCTGGCCTATTTGTTGCCAGACGGCCGGGCAGGGGAGTACCTCGACCGCTTGGAGGTCTACGGGCGCGACGGGGAGCCCTGTCGGCGGTGCGGCACGGCCATCCGTCGCTCCGTGATCAGTCAGCGCAGTTCGTTCTGGTGCCCGTCGTGTCAGAGCTGAGTGCCGTTCGGGTGCACATCGATGGCCTGGTGCAGGGAGTCGGCTTCCGTTGGTCCGCTCAGAGCCGCGCTGCCGACCTCGGCATCTCCGGATGGTGCCGCAACCTCATTGGTGGTCGAGTGGAGTTCTTCGCTCAAGGCCGACCCGACGACCTCCAGGTCTTCCTCACCTGGCTCCACGACGGTCCGACAGCCTCAGTGATAAACGAGGTCCATGTGGTGCCGGCCGCCCCCGACCCCAGATTCGTCAGCTTCGAGATCCGCTGATCCCGACCCCGGCCTGGGACCCGATCAATTTGGAGCCGTCGGAGTTGACGATCGAGCAGACGACTTTCCGGTCGTCGAGCTCGACCCAGCCGTCCTCGAGGGGGTGCAGACTGTAGATGTCGAGCACCGACGTCTCGTAAGCGTGGCCGACGAACCCTCGAAGCGTTGGTAACACAGGAGGTCGGTGGCTGAGTCAACCGCGTCGTCTCCCGGGTAGACGCTGCCCTCGATATCGAACAAGGCATAGACCTCGGCGTCTTGGGGATCGTGGCACGGGCTGAATTACATATGTGGCATTAGTCGCGAAAAACCAGTAGTAGGCTGACCCCGCCTTGTATCTGAGAACCCTCAAAATCCACGGTTTCAAGTCCTTCGCGGACAGAACGCGCCTCGAGCTCGAGCCGGGCGTCACTGTGATCGTTGGGCCCAATGGCTCCGGCAAATCGAACATCGTCGACGCCGTCTCATGGGTGCTTGGCACCCAGGCTCCCAAGCACCTTCGAACCACGAAGATGGAAGAGGTGATCTTCGCGGGCACCACCACCCGGCCGGCGCATTCGAAGGCTGAAATCGAGCTCACTTTCGACAACACTGAGCGGCGTCTTCCTCTGGATCTCTCAGAGGTGACGATCGGTCGCACGCTGTACAGCGATGGGTCGTCCGAATACCGGATCAATGACACTCCGTGTCGCCTGCTGGACATCCAGGAGATTCTGTCAGACGGTGGAGTCGGCCGTCATCAACATGTGATCGTCAACCAGGGGCAGGTGGCGTCGATCCTCAACGCCAGCCCGGAAGATCACAGGGCGGTGATCGAGGAGGCTGCCGGGGTCCTCAAGCATCGGATACGCCGCCAGCGCGCTGCCGCCAGGCTGGAGCGCACCGATGGCGACGTCAAGCGGCTGGATGACATCCTCAAAGAGCTTCACAAGCAGATGCGCCCCCTCAAGCGCCAGGCCAATGCTGCTGCCCGGCACGAGGATGTCAAGAGCCGGGCTCGACAGTTGCGCTTGTTCCTGGGTGGGGTCGAGCTCCGGGAGTTGGGGAACCGCCTGACAACCGGTCAAGGAGAGGCTGACGGGGCGGAAGCCGTCGGTAGCCAGTCGAAGGCTGCTCTGGAGAAGATTGAGGCGAGGCTGGCCAAGCTAGAAGTGGCTGCCGGGGAGACCGGTCGCGCTCTGCAGAGAGACACCGCAGCGGCGGCCCGCCTGGAAACCACGGGGGAGCGGCTCAAGAGGATCGCCCAGGTGGCTTTCGAACGTCGTCGTAGCCTGGAGTCCGGCGCCGAACAGGCGGACGAGCGCCTGGCCGACCTGGAACTCGAAAAGGAAGACCTCGCCCGGGATTTGGAAGCGGCCCTGGTCGAGGAACGGGCCGCCAACGCCGCCGCCGAGCGCGCCGAGATCACGCTCCAGGCCCTCGAGGACGAGGAACGGTCTCTCGCCGACCAGGAGACTCTGCCCGTGGAAGGCGTCATCGCCGCTTTGCGCGGAGACCTGCGAGCCCTGGAGGCAGCCGGGTTGCGCGATGGCAAAGAAGCCACGGCTGCCGCCCACCGCCTCGAGGTGGTAACCGGGACTCGCCAGCGCGACGAACTGGCTGTTGAACAACTCAAGGATGAGATTCGAGTGCTGGACAAGGAGGCCGGCGGTGCCCAGGAGGGCTATGTGCAGGCGCGCGTCGAGCGCCTTGCCTCCGAGACGGACTGGGAGAAGCTCGAGTTTGCCCTCAGTGAGCAGACCAGGGCTCTTGCGGCCGCCCGGGCTCGGGCCGAGGCTCTCGAGCAAACGATGGTCGTGGATGTGGAGGCGGTGCGGGCCGCGGACAGCGGCGGCGCGGTCAAGGGCTCATTGATTGATTACCTGGACGTTCCCGAGGACCTGGTTGCGGCCGCAGCGGCGGCTCTCGGTCCCTGGCGTGGATCCTTGCTTGTGGAGGGTGGAGGCATGTCCCGCACCGTTACCGACTTGAAGACCGGCCGGTTCGGCCGGTTGTCGCTCCTGGCCGACGATGGCGACGGCGGCGACGTCGAGTTTCCCGCCGGGCTCCCGGGTCGCCCACTTGTCGACCTGGTGAGATCCGACGGTGACCTGGCAGAGCGCTTGCTGGGGGACGTGGTCGTGGCAGATAGCTGGTCGGCGGGATGGTCGTTGGTCCAGCGCCATCCGCAGCTCCGGGCAGTTACTCGCGAGGGCGACTTGATCACCGCCCTGGGTATCCAGCTCGGGGCCGGCGCCGCCGGCCTGGAAACCACTCTGGCTGATGCCCGCGCCGACCTGGAGGAGGCCGGGAACGAGCTCGCCAAAGCAACCAGCCGGGAAGCAAC
>JAUXLW010000129.1 GCA_030623545.1 Acidimicrobiia bacterium
AGAGTGTTGGGAACCGTGCTCAACCGTGACGTGCCGCCGAACTCGTCGACTACTTCGGCCGGGGTCGAATAGGGGTACTTACTGGTGGTGGTGTAGAGGTCAACTACCCAGAAGAGCCCGCCGTCGTCGAATACAAGATAGGGGTCGGCATCTTGCGCCAGGAAGGGAGCCACCTTCTCCACCCGATCCGAGAGGTTGCGAAACAGCAGAGCCTTGGAGTCGCCGGTGATCCGGCTGGAGATGAGCGTGTTGAAGTCGCCGAACCGCAACGCCAGGGCCGCCTGGCGAAAAAAGCTGCCCACCGCAACGCCCCCGGTGCCGTCGTAGGTGTTGAAGCTCACCACCCCGTTGGGATCGAGCGCATCGACTTCTTTCTCATCTGTGCCGACGATCACAAAATTGCTCGAGCGGGGAACCTCGCCGAAATAGATGCGGGGTTGGGTGAGCGTGACGGCGTCCGTGCTGATCACGGGAGGGATGTCGTTGACGAGGAATTCCGGCTGACCGGCGGGAGTCACGGCATTAGCAGGGCTCAGGACTGCCCCGAAGCCGTGCGTGAAAACCAGGTGGTCGTTGACCCACGTGCTGTCGGCAACCTGCTCCACTTCTATCTCGCGAGCCGCTAAAAGCACCTGGGTTGGTTTTCCATCGATCACGTAACGGTCGACATCTACATCGGCAAACTGGTAGTACTGCCTCAGCTGCTCGAGCTGGCTATAGGTGGTGCGAAGCACTCCAGGATCCCAAAGTCGGATATTGTCGATCGTGCTTCGATTGTTGACGATGTCTTGAGCGTCGAGGTCGGGGGAGGCGGCGAAATCCTGAACCGCGATGTCGTCCAGGCCATAAGCGGCACGGGTGAATTCGATGTTGTCGCGAATGAACGGCGACTCTTTAGCAATCTCGTTTGGCTCGACCGAGAACCGTTGGACGGCAGCAGGGATGACGCCGCCGACTATCACCGACGTCACCAGCCACAGTCCGCCTGCGACCAACGGCAGTGTCCAGCCTCGAAAACGAATGTTTACCAGAAGCAAAACTGCCGCTGCCAGTGAGATGCCGATCAGCAATTGCAGGGCAGGCCGTTGGGCATTGATGTCTGTGAAGCCGGCCCCGAATATCGCTCCGCGGCGAGAGTAGAGGAGGTCATAGCGATCCAGCCAGTAGCCGATCGCCTTGAGCACTGCCAGGGCCGCAAACAAGATCGAAAGATGCAACTTGACGGCCGAGCTCACCCGTTGGAAATTCTGCTGAATCTGAATCCCGCCGTTTAGATAGTGGAGAACGGCCACCAGAATTGTCGTCCAGACCAGCAGCTGGAAGGTCCAGGCGAAAACGTCGCGATAGAAGGGCACGCTGAAAACAAGAAAGCCGATGTCTTTGCCGTACACCGGATCCGTGATCCCGAAATCGGTCTGGTTGATGAAGAGCAGGGCTCGTTCCCACCAGTTACCGGCAGTCAGGCCTATGAGCAGCCCAAAGACGGCAGACGCTGCAAGGTAGATCCGGCCGCTGTAGTGATGCGCCCAGGCCTGAAACCGGGCAACCAGTTCATCCTGCGAACCGAAGGCAGCACCGCGAGGCGAGAGTTTGTCGGCGACTCTGAGGTTGATGTACAGCACGAGGAACGCCACCACCGTGGCGATGAGGATGATCAATATCCGCGTAAAGACCAGGGTGGTCCACACGCTGGACATACCCAGAGATGAGAACCAGAGGAAGTCGGTCCAGGCCACAGCTGCCCCCCGCAAGGTGAGAGCGAGCACCAGCAAAATTAAGGCCAGAGTCCTCAGCAGGTTGCGACGGCGGAACCGGCGCCTGCGGGGCGGCTGGGGGGTTTCTTCGGGCTCCCGGTGTAACACGTCGACAGTCTACGACCAGGAGAATCAATGACCCTCAAGTAGGGACCAGGAGGACCTAAGAAGCCCGACTGGCCGCGGAGCGGTCCCCGAGCGCCCAGTCGGCGTCGGCATACCCTGCCAGGGCCAGAGCGGCCTTCATGCCGTCGTCGTAGGCGGCACTGGAGGCTTCTCGCAAACGTCGTTCGGCGTCGTCATTACGCCAGCCGCGGAATATCTTGGACACAGTCGCTGATATCTTCCGGGAACTGTCTCCGGCTTTGCGGGCTGCATCGAGGGCAGACTGGACTTCACCCGTCAACACTGTGGCCAGCTCGGCTGCCGGCGATTCCACATCCTCGGCCGTGAGTTGGGGCGGCGTCGCATCGGGAATACCCAGCTCGGACGCCCCCCGATATCCGGCGCGAACACTCTCGAGCGCCAGCTCTGTCACGGGGCCGGCCAGAGCTCCCGTCAGAACCTCTACCTCCGGGTCCCACTTATCTCTAGTGACCCGGAGCTGCTCCAACGCCAGGTTCTGGAGCTCGGTGAGCTGCCGTTTGACGTGACGCAAGGCCCGATTCTGGATGGGGAGTAACAGCCTTTCTCGAATCTGATCTGGATCGGCCCCGGCAGGCAGGCCTGGGTCGGGCTGGGCTGGAGTCTCCTCGGCTCTGAGGTTGGCGAACAGTGAATCGATGTCATCTCCGACCTCCACCGGCACGACATCCACTGCCTCTACCGTCGCGACAGGCTCGGCTACCGGCACAGCCTCCTCGATGGTCTCGTCTCCCGCCACATGCTGACGCTGTTCCCGTAGGCTCCGAACCTCGTCCATGATCTCTTCGGCTGAGACCGGCTGAGGCTCGGTGACAGGCTTTACGACTTTTACGCCGTTCTGCTCTTTCGGCTCTGGGGGACTGACGACCCGTACGGTGGTCAGGTCGACAGGCACGTCGCGGTCACGGAGATTCTCCCGTTTGGTATCCAGCTCGGATTCAAGAGTGCGCATCGCCTCCTGCGCCTTCTCGAGCTGACTCATCAACTCCTCGCGGCGCTGCTCGAGCGCCTGGGCACGTTCCTGGGCAGCCTGGGCAGCACGATTGGCAGTTTGAATGATCTCGTCATGCTGAGCCTGGGCGTCGCCCACCAAGCGCTCGGCATCGATACGGGCACTGCGCCGGTTTTCCTCGGATGCCTGCCGGGCCTGGCTCACGAGTCGGTGGGACTGCCGCTCCCCTTCGGCAATCAGCGCCAGCGAGTCGTTCTCAGCTCTCTCGCGAACCATGGCCACTTCCCGGCTCACTTGGTCGAGTATGGCCGTGGCTTCATCCCAAACCGACGCCCGCAGGTTCTCGGCGGCCTCGGTGGCAGCAATCAGTCGGTTCGAGGTGTCTTGATTGGCACTGTCGCGCAGCGTGGCCGAGTAGGCCTCGGCCGCGGTCCTGACCTCGAGCGCAGCCGCCTCGGACTCTGCCTTCCTGCGCTCAGAATCGGCTACCGCGGATTCGCGCAGATCGGTTGTATGAGAGTCGGCTTCCTCCCGGAGGGCACGGGTCTCCGCCTCGGCCTCGCCCCGCCAGGTAGCTGCGTCGGTCCGGGCCTCCTCACGAACCTGAGTGGATTCGGCTTCAGCCGCCTCGCGAATGTGCTGTGAATAGACGTCCGCCTCCTCACGAACCTGAGTGGATTCGGCTTCAGCCGTCTCACGAGTGTGCTGTGAATAGACGTCGGCCTCCTCACGGACGCGGGACGCATAGGTGTCGGCATCGCCGCGCTTCTTATCTGCCTCCGCCTGGGCCTCCACGGTCAGACGGGCAGATGCCTCTTCTGCCTCGCTCCTGACCCGGGCGGACTCCTCCTCAGCTTCGGACCGCCAACGGCGGGCGTCGCTATCCGCTTCATCTCGCCACCGGGTGGCCTCGGTGGCGGCGCGGCGGCGAAGACCCTCAGCCGCATCACGAGCTGCAGAAACAATGGCTTCCACTTCACCTGAAACCGTTTCCAGCTCGACGCGAACCTCATCTGAATAACTTCCATCGCCCGGTATCTCGCCTGGTTGGGCGACTCTCTCACGAAGACGCTTGAGCTCAACCTGCAGGGATACCAGATGCTCATCGACCTGCTGGCGGTCGTAACCGCGCAGTGCCGCGTCGAACGATGCATCATCGAGATCGCGAAAACCATCCATAACTCAACCACCATACCGCCGATCGGCAATAGTGGAAAGAGAAAATTACCGGCTTGGGCCGAGTTTCGTCATAGAAAGCCCCCTAAACAGGGCTCAAAGTGTCGAAAAAGCTCAAAGCATCGTCAAAAGTCCCAACCGCGATGACGTCGATATCGTCGCCCGCTTCCTCTTCCGCCGCTACAAAGTCGCCCTCGGGAACCAGGATGTACTCGGCGCCGATCCCGATTGCCCCAATCACCTTCTGGCGGATTCCCCCAATTCGTTGGACCCCACCCTCGGCAGTCAGACTCCCCGTTCCTGCCACCCGATGCCCCCTGGTGATGTCATCCTCCGTTAACCGGTTATATACCGCCAGAGAAAGCATCATCCCCGCCGACGGGCCCCCGACGGAGCCGGCATCGATGGTCACATCGATGGGGAACTCAAAACGAGCACCGGCGTCGGTCAACATCACACCGATTAGCGGAACGCCCGGCTCGGTGGGGCTTTCGCCGAGCGTCAACACCAGGTCCTTTAGCTCGTCGGCGCGGTCGACCGTCACCGTGAAGGTGCCACCAATCTCAGCTGCGCGAACCGCATCAATCAGATCCTGCACAAACTCCACAGGAGCACCGTCGAAGTCCACGATAATGTCGTCCGGAAGCACAATGCCGTCTGCCGGCCCACCACCGGTGACCTCCGAGATATAAGCACCGTTGCCAACCACGGAGATGTCGTACCCGAGCCGCTCAAGCGCAACCGCGATGGCGAGCTGCTGTGAGCTTTGCATCACCTCGAGATTGCGGCGCCGGCGTTCGTCACTCGTGGTTCCCTCCGGCACCACCAGTTCCCGCTTCACCAGGTCGACCGCAGGATCGCGCC
>JAUXLW010000014.1 GCA_030623545.1 Acidimicrobiia bacterium
ACATTGAAGGACTGTTGCTGGAATCGGTCGGCACAAACCTGAGACGACCGTGCTAGTCGGTCCTTGGAGCCTGCGATGATGAACGTTGGCGGCAGCGAATCAAACGTCAGGTCCATCGGCGTCACGGATAGATGCGGCGCGACTTCTGCTGCCAGCGCTTCCTCACCGGCGTAACTCCGAAGCATGAGAGACGCGGAGCCAAACCCGTCTTCGATCCAGGTGAGACGATCCAGCACCCCCTGAATCGACACGACACTCTTGATCGCCGGCACGTCGCCCGCTATCCCAATCCCGAGGGGCGGTGCCAGGCTGGGGTTGGAGATGATGATGCCCGCCATCATTGCCAGGTTGGCACCAGCCGAATCACCCATGAGATGAACCGACTCGTACTCAGGATGGTGGCGACGTATCCACACCAACGCGGCAAGGGTCGAGTTCAGGATCTGTGGATGCGGATACTCTGGAGCCACCGGATACTCGACGTTGAAGGCGGGATGTCCTACCGCGGCAAAATCGAGCAGGCGGTAGGTGGAGATGTCAGAGGTGCCACTGATCCAACCGCCGCCGTGGAAGTAGACGATTGGGGTCTTTGACGGCGATTTTGGCGCCGCGGGTATCAACTCGAGATACTCGACTGGATTAGGCCCATACTGGTGCCGACTGATCGCTTCTGGCGGCTTGCCTTTCCGAACACGAAATGCCAGTGCCACGGCTCGAGTCATGAACCTCGACACCCCTACGCCGAGCCGGTCGCGATATGGAGGCTTTGTTACCGGGACCCCGCCGGTCGGCCCATTTGGCTCCATCCTGGGCACACTAACTACTTGCCCAGCCTGCCGACTCGCCACACCTAACGGCACGCGACATATGCGAGTGGGTCGGCTCGCTGTTGGCGACCGGGAGTTCGCCACCGGGTGGGCCTAGGCTTCCGGTGTGCCCACACCTCACATCTCCGCCGAATCGGGTGACTTCGCCGATATCTGCCTGCTCCCTGGCGACCCGCTCCGTGCTCGCTACGTCGCCGAGCAGTACCTGGATGACGGCAGGTTGATCACGTCGGTGCGCAACATGGAGGGGTACACCGGGACCTACCATGATCGACGGATCTCTGTCATGGGTACCGGCATGGGGATCCCTTCGATCTTGATTTATGCACGGAGCTGATTAGAGAATACGGGGTCACGACCCTGATCCGCATTGGCAGCTGTGGTGGAATCCAGCCCGATCTATCGATGCTCGACTTAGTGATCGCCGCCGGTGCGAGCACCGACTCCAACGTCAACCGGCTGCGCTTCGGCGGGTTCGACTTCGCAGCCATCGCCGATTTCGGCCTCGTGCGGACTTTGGTCGAGGTGGCGGAGGAGCGGGAGACGCCGGTCCGCGTCGGCAACATCATCAGCTCAGATCAGTTCTATCACCCCCAACCGGAGATCTTTGATGTCGCTCGACGCCTGGGTGTGCTCGCCGCTGAGATGGAGGCAGCCGGCCTATATGCCGTGGCCGCCGAACATGGAGCGAGAGCAGCCGCCATTCTGACCGTCGTCGATATGTTGGGGGGCGAGGAAGGTGTGGCGGCCGAGGATCGGCAGACCTCTCTCGACGAGATGATCATTATTGCGCTCGAGGCGACACTCCGGGTCTAGGCGCGCCGCCACCATCCACGGGCTGCCCGGGCTACAAGCCCATGGTGCTCGTCGAGCCGGGTGAGGGCATCAGTTCCGGGTTCGGCGGCGAGCCTCCCGCGAATACGGTTCCACGATTTGAGGCGTACGCATGCCACGCTGGCTCTCCGGGCTGGGGTGCATCCCAATGTTGTATCGGAGAGGCTGAGGATTAGTCGATTGGGATCACTCTCGACACGTATTCGCACGCCATACCGGTCATGCAGGAAGAGGCGGCCGACCGGATCGCTGCCCTCATCTTCGAGAGCTAAGCGCCCTCGCGCAGCGGAATCCCGAGCCAAAACGCGAAATTCGAGCCGCACCTCATCATCCCTCCCAGCCAATTATGTGTGGGGTGCAGCGCCCTGTTCTTGAAGAAATCGAAGTTGAGTATGATCCGAACCTGTCGGTTCTGCTTTGATTGGCAAAGGCAGCGGAGGTCATACACTCCCCGGGATGATTCCCCAGCGGATTTTGGCCCAGGCGCGCTCGTGGAAGAAATAGAACACCAGCTTGGTGATGATCTCGAAACCGCCGATCGAGATCGCGGTCGCCAGATTGCCAGTGAACACCAACCCGAGCACCATGGTGTCCAGACTCGCCATCACCCGCCAGGTCGCCGTCTTGGTTGCCGAGCGCCGCCGGCTCGCGCGGTGGTGGCCTTCCTCGTCCACCGTGCGGTCCCAGTGCAGCCGCGACCAGAAACGCTCGTGGAGATAATAGAGCGTCAACTTGGTCGCCACCTCGGTCATGGCGATAAGCGTGGCGGTTTTCGCATTGTCTGCGGCGCTCGCCTCTTCGAGGCCGAAGAACGGGCCGAGAGAGGTCAGGATCACGAAGGACAGTACCAGCGTGTCTATCGTCCCAACCACCCGCCAAGAGATTGCCTTGGCGATCGAGCGCGCAGGGCGGATCTCCGGCGGGTTCGGGGGATCTAGGCGCGGGCTTTCGGGGCCGAAGATCGGGCGTTCGGGCTGCTCTTTCATCGGGTGCGACGGCTGCCTTTCCGGGTCCCAGAGTATGGTTGATACCCCATCAGCCGCAAGCGGCAACAAGCGCCCAGATCACCCAATCTGAGCGATAACGCCCACATCGCCGGAGAGCACAGCACTTATAGAGCGGATTATCAGATTGTTGTAGGTGGCCGACTTGTCACGTCCCTGCTGCTTGCCGCTACGCCGGGGACGCCGTTACCCATGTGCCCGGGGCAGGACTCGAACCTGCACGCCCCGAAGGGCAGCGGATTTTAAGTCCGCCACGTCTGCCAGTTCCGTCACCCGGGCAGTCGGTTACAAGTTAACTACGCTCCTCGTTGATGAGCACGACCGACTCCCCAGATCCGTTTCTAGCAGCCGCAATTGAAGAAGCCCGGGCCGGCTTGGCCGAGGGTGGCATTCCCATCGGCTCCGTGCTCGTCATTGACGGGGAGATCGTAGGGCGAGGCCACAACCGCCGGGTACAGCAAGGCAGCGCTGTGCTCCATGCCGAGATGGACTGCCTGGAGCAGGCGGGGCGCCTGAGTGCAGCCGAATACCAGAGGGCGGTCCTGTACTCGACGCTTTCTCCATGCGACATGTGCAGCGGCGCCGCGCTGCTTTACGGGATTCCCCACATCGTGGTGGGAGAGAACCGGACCTTTCAGGGACCGGAGGATTATGTCCGAGGCCGTGGTGTGGACCTCGAAATCCTCGACGACCCAACCTGCATTGAGCTGATGACCGAGTTCATTGAAGCCAAACCGGAATTGTGGAACGAGGACATTGGGGTCTAAAGGCGATTGCTGACAGTGCAGGCCTGGTGTCAGAATTGGTATGACGACTGAAAGGGCGCGGTGGCCGAGTATCCGGCGGACCTCGAATTTGATGTAGTTCTCAAGGATGGGGCAACTGCCAGGCTGCGGCCGGTCCGCCCCACCGACGCCGATGCTCTTGACCGGCTCTTTCACCGGCTCAGCGCCAAAGCCGTCTATCAGCGTTTCTTCCGAGCGAAGACCCGGCTTTCACCTGAGGAGCTCGAGTACTTCACCAACGTCGACTACGCCGAACGGATGGCATTCGTCGTGACGCATGAAGAGGACATCATCGGTATCGGCCGCTACGACCGCACCGGCCCCGATTCGCAAGTTGCCGAAGTGGCCTTCGCGGTTGACGATGAGCATCAGGGGCGGGGCATCGGCACTCAGCTGCTGCAGCACCTCACGTTCTATGCCCGCAGCCAGGGCATCACCGGTTTCAACGCCTTCGTCCTTCCCGATAACTACCCGATGATGCGGGTCTTTCGCAACTCCGGCTTCAAGCTCGAACGTCAGATTGAGGACGGTGTCTATCTGGTCGAGTTCCCGACCGAAGAGACGACGGAATCCTTCGAGGCGGAGGAGGCCCGGGAGCAGATGGCGGTGGCAGCGTCGTTGTTGCCGATCTTCTATCCGCGGTCCATCGCCGTTATCGGGGCTAGTCGCGACGGGGCTTCGATACCGGGTCGACTTTTTCACAACCTGCTGAAAGAGAACTTTGCCGGCGCCCTGTTTCCCGTCAACCCGTCTGCTCCTGTGGTCAACGCCGTGCGGGCTTACCCTTCGGTGCTCGACATCCCGGATCCGGTGGACCTGGCATTCATAGTCGTTCCCAAGCAGCACGTCCTCGCCACCGTCGCCGAGTGCGCCGAGAAGGGCGTACGAGCGGTAATCGTGATATCGGCCGGCTTCTCAGAAATCGGCGGCGAAGGCGAAGAGCTCGAAGCTGAACTGTTGCAATTGGTTCGGACGACGGGGATGCGGATGGTGGGGCCCAACTGCATGGGGATACTCAACACGGATCTGGCAGTTCGACTCAACGGCACGTTCGCACCCGTCTATCCGCCGGCAGGCAATGTCGCCATGTCGAGTCAAAGCGGTGCTCTCGGGATAGCCATCCTCGACTATGCCCACGACCTCAACATCGGCATTTCTACGTTCGTGTCGGTGGGCAACAAAGCGGATATCAGCGGTAACGACTTGTTGCTCTATTGGGAGAACGATCCGGCCACCGACGTCATACTTCTGTATCTGGAGTCTTTCGGAAACCCGAGGCGTTTCGCCCGGATAGCCAGAAGGATCGCTCGCAAGAAGCCGATTGTGGCGGTCAAGTCGGGCCGGACTGCTGCCGGGACCCGGGCAGCCAGCAGCCACACCGGAGCCCTGGCCAGCCTCGACATCGCCGTGGACGCCCTGTTCCATCAAGCTGGCGTCATCCGCACCGACGACCTCGACGAGCTGTTCGACGTCACCGCACTCCTCGCCGACCAGCCGGTCCCCGAAGGGCGACGGGTTGCCGTGCTGACCAATGCCGGCGGTCCCGGCATCCTCCTGGCCGATGCCCTCGAGTCCGCCGGGCTCACTCTCCCTGAGTTCTCTCCGACTCTGCAGGGCAAGCTCCAGGGTCATCTCAATGCGGAGGCATCGGTTCGCAACCCGGTCGATATGGTGGCGTCGGCAAGTGCTGCCGAGTACACGGCCTCCCTTGCGGAGTTGATGACGTCAGACGAGGTTGATGCGGTGGTGGTCGTTCATATTCCGGCGGCTCCGACCGGCACTGCCGAGATTGCAGGAGCAATAAGGGCGGCCTCCATCGTCGACGCCGGGCGCAAGACGCTGCTGTCAGTTTTCATGCGCTCGCAGGGACCTCCGCCCGAGCTTCACTCTGATCAACATCGGGTTCCGTCCTATCGGTTTCCCGAGGCTGCCGCCCGGGCTCTCGCCAGGGCCGCCACCTACGGCGAATGGCTGAAGATGCCTGTGGGGAGCATCCCTGAGCTCGAGGGGGTCGACGCCGACGCAGCCCGCCGCATAGTTGACGAGTTCCTGGCGGGGGCCGGGCCCGAAGGGGGCTGGCTTCCGCCCGACGCAGTCGAGGCGGTGCTCCGTTCTCATGGGCTCAGCCTGCCTCGCTCCCGGGTGGCGTCCACCTCTGATGAGGCGGTAGCGATGGCTGCGGAGCTGGGAGGGCCGGTGGTGCTCAAGGTCATATCGGATTCGGCTCTCCACAAATCCGACGTAGGCGGCGTGGCACTCGATTTACAGGGCGAAGCCGAGGTCCGCCGGGCCTATGAGGCCGTGACCTCCGCTGTAGGCGACGCCGGGGGAGCTCTGGTCCAGGAATTCATCGGGGGTGGACATGAAGTGATCATCGGAATGACCGAAGATCCATCTTTCGGGCCGCTGATTCTGTTTGGCCTGGGAGGCGTCTTCGTCGAATTGATAGGCGACGTCAGCTTCCGGATCCATCCTCTAACCGATGTCGACGCCGCGGAAATGGTGGGGGAGGTCAAGGCATCCAAGTTGCTTGACGGGTACCGGGGCGAGCCTCCCGGTGATGTCCCGGCCCTCGAACAGGCGATTCTCAGAGTGTCGGCACTCGTCGAGGCGATGCCGGAGATGGTCGAGATGGATCTCAACCCGGTCAAGGTGATGCTGCCCGGGGATGGGGTCCGGGCGGTGGACGCCCGCATCAGGGTGCGGCCCGTTTCGGCATCCTTCATTCCCAGCAGGGACGACATTCCAGCTGCTGAACACTTGCGGTCCTAGTGCTGTGTCGTAAGTCGGTACTGATCTCGCCCGGCGAGATTCTGAGCATGATTGCGACTCGGGACACCAGGTAGGCTGGGGTCGGAAAGGAGTTCTCATGCGAGTACTCGACCTCATGTCGACCGAGCTCATTCGGGTGCGACCGCAAACGACGCTGCGCGACGCGGCCCGACTGATGGTGGAAGCCAAGATCAGCGGCCTACCTGTGACCGATGACGAAGCAAATCTCGTCGGGCTCGTTACGGAAAGTGACTTCTTGCGCAAGGAGGTCGACCGGGGCGAGATTATGGATACCGGTTTGCTGGGAATCCTCTTCAATAACCGTGATTCGCTGGCCGAGGCCGAAACCGTTGAGGAGGTGATGGCGACGGACCTGTTCACCATCAGCCCCGAGGCAACCCTGGTGGAGGCGGCGCGAGCGATGACGAGCCACGGAATCAAACGCCTTCCGGTGGTTGATCGGGAGGGAAAACTCATCGGGGTAATCGCCCGATCTGACATCGTGGCTGCCTTTACCCGGCCCGACGAGCTCATCGAAGATGAGCTCAAAGAGGACGTCATGCGCCGTCTTCTGTTTCTCGACCCCGGCCTCGTCAACATCGAGGTAGATGGCGGAGTGGTCCGCATCAGTGGCGAACTTCCCACGCGCTCCGACGCTCGTCTCCTCGAAGCCATGGTGCAACGGACGGACGGTGTCATCCGCGCCGAGCTCGACGTGACCTGGAAGGTGGACGACACCAAGATCCCGACCAAGCAATCGCCACTGTCCTGATCCGGATTGTGAAGAGTGGGGTCGAGCTAGCGGTCCGGGAGTGGTCCGGTGCCGGAGCCCCGACTTTGGCGTTCGCTCACGCCACCAGCTTCTGCAAAGAAGTGTGGACTCCGGTTGTCGAAGAATTACGCCGGTTAGGGAGTGAGCTGCCCGTTGTCGCCTGGGATCAACGGTCCCATGGTGAATCCGGCCGGTCGTCTCTCCCAATTGACTGGTGGGACCTGGCGGACGATGCCCTGGCAGTCATTGAATCCATCGGTGGGCCCACCATCGGGGTCGGGCACTCTTCCGGAGCCGCCGCGTTGCTCATGGCGGAGATTCGACGGCCCGGCACCCTGAACATGATTGTGGCGGTCGAGCCGACTGTGTTCCCGCCACCGTACGGATCCGCAGACAATCACCCACTGGCGATTTCCGCCAGGCGCCGCCGGGCCCGTTTCGCCAACTCCGAGGAAGCGAGGGCCAACTTCGCCGGCAAGGATGTTTTTGCGCGCTGGGATGATCGAGCTCTGGACGGGTACATCACCGGCGGGTTGCGTCCCGACGGTGACGAGTATGAGCTGGCTTGTCTCCCCGAGCACGAGGCGTCCTTCTACGCCGGGGCCGGGACCCATGGAGCATGGGATCGTCTCGGCGAGCTGCAGGTTCCCGTGGTGCTAGTGGTGGGATCTGAATCCGACAGTCACACGCCCTCTTTCGTCGAGGCTCTGGCTTCCCAATTCCGGGATGTGCAGACAACCGTGGTTTCGGAGGCAGGCCATTTTCTGCCGATGGAGCAGCCCGCTCGGCTCGCCTCCATCATCAATCAGATCACGGCCTCAACCACATCGTCGTAGCGGGAGGCCTGTTCCGACCAATCGAATCTGGACATGGCCGCCCGCAGTGCGGGCCTCATACCTACTAGCGTTTCGGGCTGGTCGGCCGTTTCTAACAAACGATCTGCCAGCTCTCCGTCCGCGTACAACAGGGCAGGGTGGAACTGCTCTGGTATCAGCTCCGGGTAGGCGAGCCGGTTGGGGACGAGTGGCACAGCCCCGCAATAGGCGGCCTCGGCAACGGCCACCCCGAAGAACTCCTGCCGGGCCGTGCTCACCACCACGTCGGACATCCTCAGGAGCCCGGCGTACTGTGTCTCGGGAGCGAGGCCAGAGTGAAGGATCCGACTGCGGAAGTGGTCGACCAGGCGACCAACGTGGGGATCCTCCGGTCGCCGCTCGCCGGCCAGCACGAGGTGGAACCGGTCGTCGGTTATGGCACAGAGTGCCTCGACGAAGGCGGCAGGATCCTTGTCGGCTTCCCAGCGGTGATTCCACAAGACGGTGAATCGGTCGGCTCGCCGACGGGAGGGTCCGTCAAGCCGCGAAAAGTCGATTCCAACCGGGAGCACCTGAGACTTATCACGAGCGGCAGCAACCGAGCCCGGCTCGATATCAAGGTGGGGGAGGGCGTTGAAGAAGTCGGTGAGGTGAAACCGGGAGTTGAACAGCACCCGATCGGCACTTCGCACCGAGCGCCAGTTGATCATTGCAAGCTCGTGATCGAACCTGTCAGGGTCGTATGTGAGCTGGTTCTCGTGCATGTAGAGCACCAGCGGAACCTTCTCCAGCCCCGCCTCCTGCCGGAACCGGGCTGCGTCCATCATCGCGGAAGCCAGGACCACGGCAGGCTCATGTTCGACCCGAGACGCCAGCTTGCTGCCGGCATGAAGCAGCGTGGATCGCCAGCCCTCGCCCGAACGGGTCAGCAGGGTGATCTCGTGGCGGGATGCCGCCGCATAGCCTTCGGCCCAACTTTGATGGGACCCGGCGAACCAGGGCTCGACGAGGAGGACGTTGAGCGGAGGAGATGCCGTCACGAGCGCACGCTAATGGTCTTGAGCCAAGCGTCGGCCCTACGTTTCTAGCTCTCTTATCTCATTCTCAGGATGTAACGGCATACTTCTCCCCATGAGAGTCCTGGTTGTCGATGATGACGCCGCGGTCCGCAACTCCCTCGACAGGGCTTTGCGGCTCAACGGCTACACGGTGGACCTGGCTGTTGACGGTGCGGATGCCTTGCAACAGCTGCAGAAGGATCCACCGGACGCCATGGTTCTTGACGTGCTGATGCCCAACACCGACGGCTTGGAGGTCTGTCGGAGGGTCAGGGCGCTCGGTGACCAGACACCGATTCTGATGCTGACAGCTCAAGACAGCGTCGCGCACCGGGTGAGTGGTCTCGATGCCGGAGCCGACGACTATCTGCCCAAGCCGTTCTCGCTCGATGAGCTGCTGGCACGGTTGCGAGCCCTTTTGCGTCGCACCGCTCGCGAGGGAACGTCCGATGACGGCCCCCTCGAGTTCGCCGACCTGCGTATGGATCTCTCCACATTCGAAGTCTTTCTGGCCGCCCGCAAAATCGAGCTGACTCGAACCGAGTTCAGCCTCCTCGAATTGTTCTTGCGCAATCCCCGCCAGGTGCTCACCCGAGACATCATCAACGAACGAGTGTGGGGCTACGACTTCCCCACCAGCTCCAATTCGCTGGAGGTATACGTGGGTTACTTGCGGCGCAAGCTGGAAGCTGAAGGGGAGCCGCGCCTCTTGCAGACAGTGCGTGGCTTCGGGTATGTGCTCCGCGAGCCATGAGTTTCCGCACCCGTATCGCTCTCACCGCCGCCGGAGCGGTTGCCATTGCCGTAGCAGTCGTCTCGATCGCCGCCTGGCTGGCTTCGGCGCGTTCCCTGCGAAGTGAGGTCGATCGGGACCTGGAGGAAGCCGCATCTGAGCTGGTAACCATCCCGCAGGGCTTTCTGCTTGGCGTCATCAACCTCGAGGAGAACCTGTTCTTCAATGAGGAGCTGTTCATAGAGATTCGGGGCCGCTCTCGTCGCAACCTGTTCGGGCCGTTGCCGGCCGGGCGCTTCGGCGGTGCCAGTGGTTTCGCCCAGGTCGTGGATGTGGAAGGCAACCTGATCAGCCTGGGAGGTGATCTCCGCATCCCCGCCGACTACGAGTACTTACCCATCGGCGAGCGAGTGCAGGCAATGGCCGCCGGCGTCGAAACGGAGACCTTTTTCGAGACTGCCGAAGTATCAGGCGAAACCGTCCGCATTCTCACCCGGCAGCTCATGCCGGGGCTTGCGCTGCAGGTGGCGAGGCCGCTCGATGAGGTCGAGGCCTCACTGCGCAAGCTTGCCGTGACTCTCGGTGTAGGCAGTGTTGCCGGTGTGGCTCTCGCCGCCGTTCTTGGCCTGGTGGTAGCCCAGCTGGCCATTCGGCCGGTGGCGGCGCTCACCGCCTCGGCCGAGCATGTCGCCGAAACCAGAGACCTGAGCCATCGCATTGAGCTTCAATCGTCTGATGAGCTCGGCCGCCTGGGAGGGAGCTTCAACACGATGCTGGAAGCCCTCGAGAGCTCCGAGGCTGCTCGCCGCCAACTAGTGGCTGATGCATCCCACGAGTTGCGTACCCCCTTGACCAGCCTCAAAACCAATGTTGAGGTGTTGGCCGGCGCCGGGCCGCTGACCGAGAGCGATCGCCAGGCCCTGATTGGAGATGTCGTTGAGCAGCTTGACGAGCTCAACCTCCTCGTCACCGACCTCATTGACGCCGCTCGGGAGGAGGAGCCGATCGACTTGCTGGTTCCGCTTGCGCTCGATGGCCTGGTGATCGAAGCCGTCGAGCGAGCCGAACGTAATCACCCCCGGATCGAGTTCCAGGTCACCTCCACACCTTGCCAGATGCGCGGAGTGCCGCGGCGCCTCAGCCGGGCGGTAGGAAACTTGCTCGACAACGCTGCCAAGTGGAGCGGGGACGGGAACCCGGTAGAGGTCACCGTTGCAGCCTGCGTTGTGACGGTGCGCGACCACGGCCCTGGCATTGGCGAGGCCGACCTTCCGCATGTGTTCGATCGCTTCTATCGCGCTGTGGATGCCCGGGCGATGCCGGGCTCCGGCCTGGGTCTGGCCATTGTCGCCCAGGTGGCCGCCACCCACGGAGGGACTGTGTCGGCACGAAATCATCCCGATGGAGGAGCCGAGTTCAGCCTCTCCTTCTCAGCGGGTTCTTAGGTGGCTCTCAGCAGGGTTTAAGGCAGGACGATCAATGTGAGTGTCAAGCCCGAGAAGGAGTTTGGATGAAGCAGTTAGTAGCGACCCTGGCAGTCCTGATCGCCGTGGTGGCAGGGATTTCGTGGGCCACCTCGCGATCTTCGTCGGCCCAGGAGCAGGACCCTCCCGCTGAGACACCGGCACCGGACGACGATTCACCGGCACCTCTCGAAGGTCTGCGCGACTCGCTGGACGAGTTCGCCGAGTGTTTGCGTGACAAGGGCATAAAGGTGCCGGAATTTGACCAGGGTGAGGGCCGATTCGGTTTCCACTTCGAATTCGATTCGGAGGACCTCGAAGCTCTGGCTGAGGCTCACGAGGCGTGTGGCGATGCTCTTCCGTTTGGGGAGTTCGCTCATCCGTTCGGCGGAAGATCTTTTGACTTGGACGACTTCTCCTTCGGCGAAGACTTTCCCTTCGGCGAAGACTTTCCCTTCGGGGGGAGGCTCGGTGGCGGCCACTTGGGCTTCGGCTTCGGTGGCGCACTCGACGTCGACGAGCTTGCTGAGTGCTTGAGCGAGCTGGGCACGTTTGAGGATGTGGACGACGTCAAGGCTCAGCTCGAGCAGTGCCTCCCGGCTCGCGGAGACCTCGAGTCACGATTCGGCGACTTCGAGTCCTGGCTGGACGGATTCGATGGAGAAGAATTCTCCTTCGGCGGCCGTCATGGATTCGGGTTTTTCGACGGGCCCTGGCGTTTCGGATTTGATTTCGAGTTCGACGGCGAGCTTGATCTCGAGGATCCAGACGGGGAAGGCTCCACGTTCGAAGGGGCCGTTGCCTGACCGACCCCCGGTAGACTTCGTCGGAATGTCCCGGCTGATTCCTCCACGTTTAATTGAGCTGCTGGCGGGCGCTCTTGCGGGCCCCGAGGATCGGCTCCGTAGTGCCACGGTGCCAACGGAACTGGATCCGCTCGATCTGGTCCGTGCCGGCGCTCATTCCTACGGTTGGGCTGGATATTTTCGCAGCCCGACCGGTTCGGAGCTCGGGGGTTTGGGTGTGGCCTGGCGCTCGAACGCCCGGTCGGGAGCAGGGCGCCTTCAGGAGCTACACGAGGCGGTAGAAGCCGTAGCTACCGATACGCCGCTGCTGGTGGGGTTCGCCTTCGGTCATCAGGGCCCCCGCCTTCCAGAATGGGATGGGTTTGCTCCGGCCACCGCAGTCCTCCCGTTGATACTCGCCAATTCCGAGTCTGGAACCCTGACGATCTCTGTCCCGGCCGGACGCTCGGCAGATGAGGCGCTAAGGGCCCTTACCTTCCTGGCGATCCCGGAACCGGCCCTCGCATTCGAGGCCGCCGATCACGTGATCGAGTCCCGACCCTCACCGGCCGAGTGGAGAGCAGAGGTGACGGAAGCCCTCGGAGCCATTCGCTCTGGAGCGCTGGAAAAGGTGGTGCTGGGGCGATCGGTAACCGTGCGCACGGAGGTGCCGGCTCTACCGTTCGACCTGCTGGCGAGCCTTAGGAACGGTTATCCAGAGTCGTATCGCTTCGGATGGCAAGAGGGTGACGCTGCCCTGGTGGGAGCCAGTCCCGAGCTATTGGTAGCGCGACATGGCCTGGAGATCACCTCGAACCCGTTGGCCGGATCGGCGGCTCGAGGCGAACGCGACCAGGAGGATGAGCGTTTGGGCCGGGCGCTGATTGCCAGCGACAAGGATCGCAGTGAGCACGTCTTTGTGGTTGAGGACATGGCTGCCAGGTTGGAACCTCTGACAGAACGGTTGCTGGTGCCGAGCGAGCCGCAGCTGCGGAAGTTCCAGACCGTGCAACATCTATCGACTCAGATAACCGGAACGCTGCGAGCCCCCATGTCGGTGCTCGAACTGGCGCACAGGCTTCATCCGACGCCGGCCGTCGGGGGCAATCCGCGGGATGAGGCCCTGGCGTTTCTTGACAAGATCGAGTCGATCGATCGAGGCTGGTATGGAGGGGGAATCGGCTGGATGAGACCCGACGGCGAGGGCGAGCTTGCACTGGCTTTGCGCTGTGGGCTGCTCCGGGACCACACCGCTCATCTTTACGCCGGTGCCGGCATTGTTGCCGCCTCCGACCCTGAGGAGGAGCTGCTAGAAACGCGGCTCAAGCTCCGGCCCATGCTCGACCTTCTGTCAGCCAGCTAGCAAGAGGGTGCTTTTCAGCGGCCTCTTAAGGCTACTTCGAGTCGACCTACGAGTTCCTCGATCGCCTCAGCAGCCGCTTCCCGCCGGGTGCGGACCTCGATGAGCCGGGGGCCGGCGGGGGCCTGCGAGACCAGCTCGGCGAGCCGGGTGGTGTTCTGAGGCCGGTGGTAGCGGATGTCGAAGAGGTCGGCGGCCTTTTCGAAGTCGAGGCCATGCGGGGCCGCGAAAATCTCCTCGAACTCGGGTAGCGACGCCTGGGGGAGCATGTGGAAGATGGCTCCCCCATCATTGTTGATTGTGATGATCGTCGCGTCGAGGTTGTAACGACTCGCAGAGGCCAGGGCCGTCATGTCGTGCACCAGAGACAGGTCCCCGGCCAGCAGGTACACGGGATCGGAGGCCACGGCCGCGGTTCCAAGCCCGCTGGAGATGAATCCGTCGATACCGCTGGCTCCCCGGTTGGAGCGGAGGCTGAGGCTGGTTGAGCTGGTGGGTTGCAGCAGGTCGAGGTACCGGATGGGCATCGACGCGGCCACCCACAGTTTCGCCGGGCTCGGCAGCGAGCCCAGGACCGCGGCAACGATCGCCAACTCGGAGAAGCCATGCGCGGTTACCTCGTCGAGAACCTTGCGGGCCGATGCCTCGGCCTCCATCCACTGTTCCAGCCAGTCCGGGGGCGCTGCCCTGGTCACGAGCTTGGCCACGCCGGTGGCGGTGGGGCCCGGATCGGCCGCCATGACAATCCCGGCGCTGCCGCTCGGATCCGGTGCGCCGAGGAGGTTTACCACTGCATGGGTCATGTGCGGGTTGGAGCGCAGCCACGAATTGACAGCTTTGGAGGTGGGCACGGATCCGAACCGCAGCACCGCCTCGGGGGCGACTCTGTCGAGAAACCCGGCTCGAGCCATCGCATCTCCAGTGGCCAGGACCTGGCTGAGGTCGTGGC
>JAUXLW010000005.1 GCA_030623545.1 Acidimicrobiia bacterium
CCGATGCTGACAGGGCCCCAACCCCATCAGCCGCACAAGCACCTACCAATGCTTCTGCCCACCCATGGCTCTTCGGCTAACGCCTCATCCCGATGCTGACAGGGCCCCAACCCCATCAGCCGCACAAGCGCCCACGTGCGCTTCTGCTTCAACCTCGACCTTCCAGGATGGATCAAGCAATGCGGCTACCACCACCATCGTTGCGGCCGGGCGGGCAGCCCCGAAGACCTCAGCATGGGCCGCCCCGATCTCGTCGGCATCGGCTGCGTCGGTGATGAACATCCGGGTACGGACCACATCTCCCAAACCGGCGCCGAGTTGCTGCAATGCGGCCTCGATGATCTCCCCACAGCGCCGGAACTGACCGGCGGCGGAATCCGCTGCCGGCTCGCCGGGCGAAGGCACGGGTGCGGTCCCGGACACCAGAACCCTGTCTCCCACCCGGATCGCCCGGGAAAACCCGATCGTTTCCTCGTACGGTGAGCCGGACCGGGCCCGTTCAATCAATTTCCGGCTCCGAACCGGGCTCCTGCTCGTCCGACTTGCCGGGGGCCCCACCGATCAACGTCGATTCGACGACTTCATGACGGTGCAAGTACGTCGATATGAAAGCCTGAACCGTGGCGGCCACCGGCAGGGCCATGATGGCGCCCGGGGCGCCGAGCAGCGTGGCCCCGGCGATGGCCGACCCGAACGAAACCGCCGGGTGGAGCGACATGGTTCTGGCTGTGATCCGGGGGCTGAGAAGGTAGTTCTCGATCTGCTGATAAACGACGATGAAAACCAGGACTCCGACTGCCTTCCCTGGCGACTCCAACAGGGCGATCAGGGCAGGGAGAGCCCCGCCCACGTAGGTTCCGATCACGGGTAGGAACTGACTGAGGACGCCGAGCCACAAAGCCAGTGCCGCGGCGAAGGGCACTCCGAGAATCCGAAACGCTATCCATGAGCTAACCGCGGCGATGGCCGCCAGCAATGCCCGTGAGTAGAAATAGCCGCCGGTCTTGTCGATGGCGATCTCCCACACCCTGAGCACCTCTCGCTGCTGTTCGGCGGGCATTGTGGACATCAGCACCCGGCGGAACCGGGGAGCGTCGGCGACCAGATAGAAGGTGAAGAGGGCAATGGTGAGGCCTTGAAAGAACGTCGTCAAGAGTCGCGATCCAACCCCGAATGCACTACCCGCCAGGTCGGCGCCGTAGCGCTGCAAGGTGTCGTCGATGCCCGTCAGCGCGGCCTGGATGCGCTCAGAGGAGATCTCCAATCCGAGCTTGTCGGTCTGCACAGATATGTCGTCGACATAGCCGGGGACGCGATCAATGAACTCCACCGTCTGGTCGATTACCAGCGGCACCATCATGCCCACCAGCAGACCGCCTGAGAGAAACACCGCCAGGAAAGTTGCCCCGGTGGCCGGGCCGCGGCGCCAGCCATGCCTGGCAAGAAAGTTCACGGCCGGCTCCAGGGCCGTCGCCAGAAACAGCGAAATAACGAGCAGGATTATGAGTCCACGCAGGACGCGAAATAGGTTCAGACCAACGAAAAGAACTATCGCCATGCCGGCGACCATCACCAGCAGATGCGGCAACCATTCGGGCATTCCAGCTCGGGCCGCCAAGAAGCCACGGTAGGTACCACTCGAGTGTGGCTGATCGGTAACATCCATCGGGCCGAGATTAAGACCTGGAGTATCCGCCAACGTGTCTTTCGAGGTGTTCAACGGACCTCGACTACTTCCTCCCAAGCGTCCTGAAACTGAGTGGTGCCTTCGCCGTTCCAGAGCAAGCCCTCATCCGTGCGAGGCTTGGCCAGCCCCCACAGCGTCTGTTTGACCTCGCTCGCCGGGCCCTGAAACCCGTCAATAACTCGCCGGGCGTGAAGGTCCACGAGAGGGCTCAGCGGGAGGCTCAAGCTGCCACCCCTGGGCCCGGGGATGACGCCGATCACGATGGCAAAGAGCAAGCTGATCAGCTCGATCCTCCGTTTGGCATCGTCTGCGATCTGTTCGATGGCCAGTTGGTAGGACCCCACGAAGTAACCGAGGTTGGACGCGTTGGGGTACGGGTCGGCAGGATCGATCCCCCGGTCGGCAAAATGGACCAGTCGATCGCTTCCGCCCAGAAGCTCGGAAAGGATGACGTCGAGCTCATCGATGCGATCCCCATCGATCATCAGCTCAACCCACTGTGACGTGACATTGCCATGCGGATCGGCGCCGTGGTTGAGCCGACCGACCACGCCCGCCACATCGCTTCTGAGTAGCTGCGTGGTCCCGGCCAGCACCTCCCCCATTGATCCCTCCCAACGCCTGCCGTCCGTCGCGCTGATCTGGCGAACCAACTCCACAAACAACGTCGCCTTGACGGCCGGCTCGATGAAGCCGGCTGCGGATCGGGCCAGAGCGGCGGCGGCGTCGAGGCGATAACCCGCATCATTTTCAAGCAACTCCTCGCCCCCGACGCCGAGGAATCGGTCAAGGCGCTCCGCCAGTTCGCCACCAGCGATCCAGCTGGAAACCTCTACCTCCAGCACTGCCGGATCGGCCGAGTCCAGGAGATCGGGTATCAAGCGACGCACCCTGGAGCGCCCTTCCAGCAGCACGGCCAGCTCTCCGGCCAGCGCCACACGCTGGCGAGCAGTTCCGTAGGTGGACAGCGCCGCTAACACCTCCTTGCCCTTGCCGCCTTCAACAAACCTGGCAAGAGACTCGCCTCTGAGTCCCGGAACCAGACCGGCGAACAGCCGCGCCTCCTCCTCCGAAGAATAACTGCCGCTGAAACCGTCGAGCTCTCGCATCCATACCGCTACTTCCCGATCGCTGAGGGTGCTGACGGCAAGATCTCTTTCTCGCGGTGACAACTCCATCAGCGTCTGCTCGATGGACGCGAGATCCGAGTGAGTTACGTCAGAAAACAGATTGTCCCTCAGGTCGGTTCGCACAGATCTGACGGCGGCCTCGACTCTCTCCCGGCGAGGCGCCGCCGCCGCCAACAGGACCAGCATCAAGGTCAGGGCACCGAGAATCTGTTGGAAGGTCGAGCCACCTCCGATTTCCGGCACCTGAGGGCCCACCGGTTCCGACCCGGCCACCGGGAGCTGGTGCGGCCCCGGAACAATCTCCGGAGCCGGAGGCTGGATCTGTTCGAGGGACAAGGCGGCAGCAGGACTATCGGGTATCACCGGAGCTTCGTCGTCGCCGGACGATCCCCCGACTCCAATGATGATTGCCAGACTCAAAGCCAGGATCATGCTCCCGGCAGCATGGGGTATCGGTGATCCTGGTTCAAGCCCCCTGCCGGTAGGCTTGCTCTCCGTGGCCGCAATACAACCCCCTACCCGACCCATCATCGTATGTGGCATGGCCCGGTCCGGCACATCCCTGACCGGGGAGTTGATCAACTCCTCCGAGGACATCGTCCTGTTCCCCGAGATGAGCGTCCACAGCACGTCATCGCAGATCGACCTTCTCAAGGAGGTACGGGCCACACTCAAGGGGCAGCCGTGGCGAGAGTTCACACCCGAAGAAATTGAAGGACGGGTGGTGGAATTACTGCGGCGGATCTGGGGGTCGGCGCGAGATCCCGAGCTTTTTGATGATGAGGGCCAACCCAGGTTTGGCCTCAAGCAGCCTCACGCTGAGGAATGGTCCGAGCAGTTCGTGGAAACGCTCGGCGCCTATCGGCCGCAATACGTTTACACCATCCGCGACCCGGACGGGATCTACCATTCGACACTCCGCATGTCCGCCTGGGGCGACTTCGACCCCGACGAGTTCACCGATCGATTCCTGGCATCAATCGAAACCGCAGATGGCCTGGTGGCTGCGGGAGACATGTTCGTCTTCGACCTAGCGCGAGCCAGCGAGGACCCCGCCTACCGCAAACAAAAGGGCAATGACCTGTTCGAGTTCCTCGACTTGCCGATGAACGACTTCACCCACCAGGTCCTCGACCGCTGGCCTGCCATGAACCGCAGCGGCGGCGAGAACAAGGGGCCTATTCCCGACGCAGAAATCCAGGAGCGACTGCAGGCCTTCCAGAACGGACGCAAATTCCAGAACCTTCTGGCAGCCGCCGAACGACTCAGCAAGCTGGAACCGGCCTCACTCGGCTAGGACCCCGCTGAGCAAAGCATGTCGCCGATTTCGACGACCAGTCATCTTCGAGATGGCTTTGAGCGAGCGAACACGATGACACAAAGGCGTAGGTGTGGAGCGACGGTCAAAGGTGTCGAGCAAGGAGCAGCGTCCTCAGCCCCGCCATTCCGCTCCGAGGAGTGGCGAAACCTCGTCCTTGCGATTGGCGCGCCTGACCGTCGCTCTCGGCAACGGCATTACTCAGCAGGCTCCTAATAGCGCCCGGGCCTCGGCAACATCACGGCCGATCTGATCAACCAGGTCTTCCACCGACTCGAACCGGCGCTCGCCGCGCAAGCGCTTGACGAACTCCAGAATCAGGCTTCGGCCGTAGATATCCTGGTCGAAGTCGAGCAAATGAGCCTCCACTACCTCCCCGGTGTCATCGAAGGTGGGGCGCGTGCCAATGTTGACTACTGCCGGCAACCGTTCGCCGTCAAGAACGGCGAAGGCGGCATATACCCCGTGACCGGGCACGGCAAGGCCGGCCTGGATCGCCAAGTTCGCGGTGGCGAACCCGATCTCCGCTCCCCGATTCGCCCCCGGTATCACCACTCCAGCTCTGGTGAACCGCCGGCCAAGCCATCGGGCTGCCGACTCCATTTCACCGTCAGCGATAGCGCCCCGAATCTGCGTCGAGGAGACCGGCATATCGGACATCTCCACCAGCTCCACGGCACCAACCGTAAAGCCGAGCTTGTCCCCCAGAACCCTGAGCTCCGCAACGTCACCGGCGCCGTCGCGGCCGAAACGAAATCCCGCTCCGACGACAATGTGGCGGGCACCAAGCCCGGCTGACAACACAGTTTCCGCGAACCAGGCCGGCGTCATCGAACGAACGCCCTCCTCAAAGGTGAGCACGGCTACGAAATTCATACCGAGCACCGTCCACTGTTCGACCTGCTCGTCAAGCGTCGTAATGAGGTCCGGTGTTTCCGTGGGAGATATTGTGGCCAGCGGATGGCGGTCGAAGGTCACGATTCCGGCAGCAAGCCCCCCTCGCTGCTCAGCCTCCTCCAGAAGGGAGGCGCCGATCCGGCGATGGCCCAGGTGCACCCCGTCAAACACGCCCACGGTGAGCACCGACCCTTCCTCAGGCGGTTCCCAGGCGTGGGGATCGCCTCGCAACACCTTCACGAAAGGACCACCTCCGGCTTCAACCTGTCACCATCCTGGCGATACACAGCAAGCAGTCGGCCGGCCCCATCAACAAGAGCCATGGTGTCTGCGATGGCCACCTCGGTCGGGTCGAGGACGGCACCATGGGCCACCCTCTCAGCCAGAGCATCGTCGATCATCACGGCTCCGAGGTCGGCCAGCCCTGCGGCCGGAGTCAACACTCGCTGGCATAGGGAATCTGGATCCTCGGCCAGCTGGTCGATGGATGTCGCGTCGGCCACGTCAAGCGACCCGTTCCGGGTCCGGCGCAGAGCCGTAAGATGCCCCGGACCACCAAGGGTCCTGGCAATATCGTCCGCCAGTGTTCGTATATACGTTCCGCTCGAGCACACCACTCTCAGACCTACCTCGGGGAATTCGCCGGGTACGAAATCGATGAGCTCGAGCTCATAAATCTCGACCTCGCGGGAAGGTCGTTCCACCTCACCCCCCTCCCTGGCTATCTCGTATAGGCGCCGCCCGCCGACTCTCACGGCCGATTTCATAGGTGGGGTTTGACGAATCGGGCCGCGGAACTTCGTCAGGCTCGCGGCTACATCATCGGCGGTAACGCTCATCGAGATCCGCTCCGTTACCTCACCGTCGGCATCGAGGCTGTCCGTGCCGACACCAAACCTGGCTGTGGCTACATACTCTTTGGGGAAGCTCTGAACGAACCGAAGCAACCGCGTGGCCTTCCCAAGGCCGAGGACGAGTAGGCCGGTGGCCATCGGGTCGAGGGTGCCGGCGTGACCCACCTTCTTCAGCCGTGCCAGGTTCCGAATCTTGGCCACCACATCATGGGAAGTCCACTGCCCGGGCTTGTCTATCAGCAGAAACCCATCAGTGCTCACGCAAATAGCCCCGAATCTGTTCAATCGTTTCCTTCGGATCGCCATTGGATGTGAAGCCGGCAGCGCGGGCATGGCCGCCGCCTCCGAAAGCCAGTGCCAGGCTCCCGACGTCAACCACAGCCCGGGAGCGCAAACTGGCCTTGGTGCCTTCCGGCGTTTGCTTGAGGAGCACGGCAACGTCTGCTTCGCGGGCAATCCTGATGTAATCGATAAGGCCCTCGACCTCCTCAGGAGCGAGGCCGGCTTCGGCCAGGTCGTCGTCGTGGAGCACCGACCACACCAGCGAAAGTTCCACCTCGAGTTTCGCCCGTCGCTGAACGGCGGCGGCCACGGCCAGATACGCGAAGGGGGCGTTTTCGAACACCATCCTTCCGATCAAGTAGGGATCCGCCCCGGACTCGACGAGGTCGGCGGCCATTCGAAAGACCTCGGCCGTGGTCGTGGAATATTGGAATCTGCCGGTGTCGGTTACCAGCCCCACGTGTAAGCATGAGGCAATATCGGCGTCGATCTCCCAGCCGAGCTCCTGAATCAAGTCGAAGGCCAGCACGGCAGTTGCCGCCGCACCCGGGTCGATGATGTCTATGTGACCGAACCCCTCATTAGTGATGTGATGGTCAACAACGATGAGCGTTTCCGCGGCCCCGGCGGGTACCGAGAGCTCACCAAGGCGTTCACGGTCTGCAGCGTCGAAGGTGATCATGACCTCCGGCGCAGTGGGGAATTGGTCCGGCGGAACGAACACTTCCACCGGCAGGAAAGAAAAGCTATCCGCAAGGACGAAAGGTTCCCCAAAGCTGACGACGACTTCCTTTCCGGCTTTGGCCGCGGCCAAAGCAAAACCCAGAGCCGAGCCCAGAGCATCACCATCGGGGTTCACGTGACAGGTGACTGCAACGCTCTTCGCATCGGCCACGGCGCCGGCCGCGGCTTTGATCTGCTCGGCCAGCGCTTCATCCATGCTCGTGGTCTCGCACGATGCGCAGAACTTCCTCCATGTGCAAGCCAGCGGCGATCGACGGGTCCACTCTGAACTCGAGCCGGGGAGTGTATTTGAGGCGGATCTGGGCCCCCATTCTCGACTGCACACGCACCGTGGCCCTGGACAAGGCCCGCGAGGACTCTTCCTGTTGAGTCTCATCTCCCATCGCCGTGTAGTACACCCTTGCCGAGCGCAAATCGGGCGACGTATCGACTCCTGTGACTGTCACGAAACCCACGGCAGGGTCTTTGAGCTCACGGATCTCTTCTGCCACCACTTCACGCAGCAGCTCGTTCACGCGCTGCATGCGAGAACCGCCCCTCATGGCTGCTCGAGATGCGAGATGCCGACCTCGAGCACCTCGACGTCGGGCCGGGCTTCGAGCTGGCGCTGGATACTGTGCAGCAGTCGTTGAAGATGGCCCGCCTGCGGGGCTACGGCCACAACCCCGATAGTCGTGCGCTGCCATTGGTCCTGGTGGTCCACCTCCGAGATCCCAATCGCAGGGAACGACCTACGCAGGTCGGTAGTCACCATCCGGAGCCGATGCCGCTTTTCCTTGAGAGAACGGACGGCGGGAATTCGGAGCTCGGCCCGGAGAGCAGCTGCGTGCATTGCCATATGGGCCTCCTAAACGCGCGCTACCTCACGGACCAAATACGACTCGAGCACATCCCCCTCCTTGATGTCTCGAAAATTCTCCAGCCCGATGCCACATTCAAATCCGGCCGCAACCTCACGGACATCGTCCTTGAACCTCCGCAACGAGGCAATCGTGCCGTCGTACACCACCACGCCATCCCGCACAAGGCGCACCTTGGCGCCGCGTGCCATCTGGCCCTCCGTGACAAAAGACCCGGCAACGGTGCCCAGCCTCGGGGCCCGGAAGGTCGCCCGCACCTCGGCAAGGCCCAGGATGTCCTCCACCTCCTCAGGTGCTAGCTCACCCACCAGCATCTGTTCGACTTCGTCGAGCAGCTCATAAATGATTCGGTAGGTGCGTAGATCGACACGCTTGTCTTCGGCCAATCTCCTCGTCTTGCCATCAGGGCGGACGTTGAATCCAAAAACAACGGCGTGCGAAGCCTCGGCCAGCAGCACGTCGCTCTCGTTGATTCCCCCGACCGCCGAATGCACCAGCGTGATCTTTCCGCCCTCTCGCGTGATCTCGACGACCTTGTCGCGAATGGCTTCCAGGGACCCGCTGGCATCGGCCTTGACGATGAGTCGCAACTCTGCGTCATCGGCAGTT
This sequence comes from Acidimicrobiia bacterium, assembly GCA_030623545.1. Classification (GTDB taxonomy): domain Bacteria; phylum Actinomycetota; class Acidimicrobiia; order Spongiisociales; family SHLN01; genus JAUXLW01. Next base: position 8,382 of record JAUXLW010000005.1, read on the forward strand.
CGTAGTTCCTCGAGAAGCGAAGCCATCCGCTCCTGGGGAGTGGGTACCACGAGATTCCGAGCCCGAAGCTCATCGTAGGTGGCGCGGGCAATGCTCCGGGCTTCCTTGTCGTTGGGGGCTACCGAAAAGCGATCACCGGCATTGGGGAGGTCATCCCATCCCATCACCAGCACAGGGGTAGAGGGTCCGGCTTCTTTGAGTTGGGCGCCGGAGTCGTCGATCATCGCTCGCACCCTGCCGGCTACCGGCCCGGCGACTATGGAATCGCCCACCTTGAGCGTGCCCCGCTGCACGATCACCGTGGCCACCGGGCCCCTCCCCTTCTCCAGGTTGCTTTCGATGACGACACCCTCCGGGTTGGCGGTGGGATTGGATTTGAGGTCCTCTAGCTCAGCCGTTAGCTCGATGAGCTCGAGCAGGTGGTCGAGGCCCTCACCCGACAGAGCAGACACTTCGGCCGAAAGCACCTCGCCGCCGAGCTCCTCCACCACGATCTCGTGCTCCGTCAGCTTTGCTCGGACCGACTGAGAGTTGGCATTTGGCAGGTCGATCTTGTTAATCGCCACGACTATCGGTACCCCGGCGGCCTTGGCGTGGCTGATGGCCTCGGCGGTCTGCGGCATCACGCCGTCATCGGCAGCAACCACCAGGACCACAATGTCGGTGACGTTGGCCCCGCGAGCTCTCAAAGCAGTGAAGGCCTCGTGGCCCGGGGTGTCGATGAAAGAGAAGTGCTTGCCATTGTGTTCGAGTCGGTAGGCCCCGATATGTTGCGTGATCCTCCCGGCCTCTCCTTCAATCACGTTGGTATGCCGCAGAGTGTCAAGCAGCTGCGTCTTACCGTGATCTACGTGCCCCATGACGGTGATAACCGGCGGGCGTTGCTCCAGATCGGCGGCTGAGTCTTCGTCATGGATCTTGGCTCGCAGCGAGATCACCGCTGCCTCTTCCTCCTCAGGAGGTGCGGAGACGGTGACGAGATATCCGAACTGCTCGGCCAGCGGATCGAGCGCGTTCACCGGGACCGGTTGGGGGCCGGCGGCCATCTCCCCCATCGCCACCAATGCCTTCACAACCGGCCCTACCGACTTATCCATGGCTTCTGCCAGGTCGGCAACCGTGACGTCATGCGGTACCTCGATGAGAGTCAACCCGTCGCCGCCGGCCGGCCCCTCACCGTCTGCTTCCGGGGCTGTGTCCTCTTCGGCCGCGTCGTCTTCGGCGGCCTCTTCCTCGACACCGGGTGTTCCCTCGTCGGTGCCCGGCTCTGCCGTCTCCTCCTGGTAGGAAAGTCGAACAAGGCCAACCTCGTCCTCATCCAGGCCGGACGATGCGGTCTTGACCTCTATCCCCAGCTCCTGGGCGCGTTCGAGAACTTCCTTCGACTCGAGATCTAGCTCGCGAGCGAGCTCGTAGATCCTCGTCTTAGCCACGTACCCCTTCTTCCTCGGCCTCGCTCAGATCTACAAGCTCATCCCCCGTGGCTTCTGCCGTCGAGCCGGTGTCGTCATCGGCTTCCTCCGACCCCTGTTCAGAGGACTCACTTGTCACATCGACAGCATCGGCTGTCGCGGCCTCCTCAACCACAGCAGCCTCATCCTTCGCGGTCTCCTCAACCACAGCAGCCTCATCCTTCGCGGTCTCCTCAACCACAGCAGCCTCATCCGGGGCTGCTCCCTCTTCCTCATCGCTCGACTCAACCGGGAGCCCTTCCGGATTGCTCTCCGGACGGATATCAATGCGATATCCGGTCAGCCGGGCCGCCAGCCGGGCATTCTGTCCCTCTTTGCCAATCGCCAACGACAGCTGACCATCCGGGACGATGACGATGGCCTCTTTCTCCTCTTCGTCCACCCGTACCTCCCGAACGCCTCGTACCGGGCTCAAGGCCTCCGCAATGAACTGCTTGATGTCGTCACGGTGCTGCACCAGGTCAACCTTCTCGCCCCTCAGCTCATTGACCACCTGGCGCACGCGCGAGCCGCGAGCTCCGACGCAGGCTCCGACGGGGTCGACTGTCGGGTCGTTTGAAATCACCGCGAGCTTTGTGCGATGGCCGGCTTCCCTGGCGATCGCCTTGATCTCAACAACGCCGTCGAGCAGCTCCGGCACCTCGAGCTCGAAAAGCGCCTTTATGAAATCAGGATGGCTGCGGGACACGACGATCGGGGCACCTTTGCCCTCCTCCCGCACCTCGAGCACCAGAGCTTTGACCCGGGCGCCACGATCCAACCGCTCATACGGGATCCTCTCGGACGAGGGCATGATCGCTTCTGCATCACCGAGGTCGAGCATGGCGTAACGGTGGTCGACCTGTTGCACAATCCCGGTGACCAGGTCACCTTCCCTACCCTGGTAGCGCTCGTAGACCTGCTCCCGCTTGGCGTCACGCAATCGCTGCTGAATCACCTGCTTGGCGGTCTGGGCGGCGATGCGGCCAAAATCAGTGGGAGTGTCTTCCCACTCCCGGACGACGGTGCCGTCCTCGTCGAGCTCTTGCGCGTAGACGAGCATCTCGCCGGTATCAGGGTCGATCGTGACGCGGGCTTCCTCGGCAGCCCCCGGGCTCCGCTTGTAAGCGGAAACGAGCGCGTTAGCAAGCGCGTCGAGGATCGTTTCGACGGGAATGCCACGTTCCCTTTCCAACTGTTCAAGGGCTTCCATCATCTCAAAATGCATGACTACTTCTTTCCCGGTTTCGGCGGTGGCGTGAATTCGAGAACGGTTCGGGCGCCGGCGACTTCGTCATAGGCGATTGACGTTGACTCGCCGCCGACTTCCACGGTGAAGCTCTTGGCATCGGCATTCGTGAGCTCTCCACGGAAGGTGTCCCCTGCCCTGGTCTTAGCTACCAGCTGGCGCCCTAGTGATTTCTGGAAATGGCGAGGGCGGCGCAGTTTTCGCTCCAGGCCCGGTGAAGTCACTTCGAGGTTGTATTTGCCGTCGATGAAGCCATCGGTCTCATCGAGGATGCGAGAGACGCCCCGGGAAACATCGGTTATGTGATCGAGATCAACACCGTCCTCTGAGTCGATGACGACGCGCAGGGTCCTACCGGATAACTCGAGATCGTCCAGCTCCACTTGCTCTTCGGCCAGATAGGCCTCGATGGTCTCCCACAGCCGATCCACGCACTTCCTTACATGAAAAGTGGGCGCCGGGCGCCCACTTGCGTCCTCTTCAACTAGCGCGGACTATAGCAGCGAGGCCCCGGCTAACTCAGGGGTGCGAGGCCGGTTCAGACAGGCTCCCGACCCTGCTCAACGAGCTCCACAAGGAGCCCAACGGCCTTGTCGAGGGAGACGTCTTGTTTCTCTCCACTACGGCGGTCAAACAGCTCGGCGCTCTTGTCGGCCACTCCACGAGGCCCAACCGTGATGCGCAGGGGGATCCCGACCAGCTCGCTATCGGCAAACTTCACCCCGGGCCGCTCGTCGCGGTCATCCAACAGGACCTCGACTCCGGCAGCCAGCAGCTGGCGGTAGATCTCGTCGGCTACCCCCATGGTTTCGCCATCGTCGGGCCGGATGACAGAAATCACAACCTCGAACGGCGCCACCTGCATGGGCCACTTGAGGCCGGCGTCATCGTGATAAGTCTCCGCCAGGGCGGCAAGGGACCGCTCCAGGCCAATCCCGTAGGAACCCATCACGATGGTATTGGCAGTGCCTTCCTCCGCCAGCACTTCCGCCCCGAACGCTGCCGAATATCGCTCCCCGAGCTTAAAGATATGGCCCACCTCGATACCGCGGAGGATTTCAAGTGGATTGCCGCACTCCACACAGGCCTCTCCGGCTTCAATGGCTCGCAAATCGGACCATTCATTGATGTTCAAATCGCGATCGACGTCGACGCCCCGGAAGTGGAATCCGTCCTCGTTGGCGCCGGTGGTCATGTTCGTTCGTCCCTTAAGGGCCGGATCCGCCAGGATCCTGAACCCGGAGACTCCCACCGCGCCGAGGCTCCCCGGCTCCGCTCCCAGGCGTTCCTTGATCTCGTCGGGATTGGCCTGGCGAATCTCCAATGCGCCGGTGTGGTCGGCCAGCTTCTGCTCGACGAGGGCGTGATCCCCGCGCAGAAGGACTAACACAAACTCACCATCCAGGAAATACGTCAGGGACTTCACCTGACGATCGGCCGGCGCCCCGCCTTCGAAGTTGGCGAGATCGTCAATCGTCTTGACTCCGGGTGTCGGGAACTTTTCCAACTCCCCGGGCTCATCTGAGACTTCGTCCAGGCGGGCCGCCGCCGCTTCCATGTTGGCGGCGTAGTCGCCCGTCGGGCAAACAACGATTAAATCCTCACCGGCGTCGGTTCGAACGATGAACTCGACCGACCCCGTCCCACCCATGAGACCGGAAGAAGCCGCTACGGGTATCGCCTCGAGGCCGAGGCGACGAAAGATATTGGCGTAGGCCTCGTGGTGGGCGTCAAAAGCGCGGTCGAGGCCGGCGGCGTCAATATCAAACGAGTACGAATCCTTCATGGTGAACTCGCGGGTCCGCAGCAGCCCGCTCTTGGGCCGGGGCTCGTCCCGAAACTTGGTCTGGATCTGATACCAGATCTGCGGCAGCTGTCGATAGGAGGCGAGTTCGAGAGCAAGACTTGTGAAGACCTCTTCGTGGGTCATGCCCAGCGCTAAGTCGCTTTGACGGCGATCCTGAAGGCGAAACATCTCTTCGCCAACCAGCTCCCATCGACCTGACTTCTGCCACAGCTCGGCGGGATGGATGGCGGGCAGCAGAAACTCCTGGGCGCCGATGGCATCCATCTCCTCTCGAACGATGGTGGCGATCTTGGCGCGGACCTTCACGGCGAGCGGTAGAAGCGAATAGACGCCCGCCATCAGCTGGCGCATGTACCCGGCCCGGGTCAGCAGCCGGTGACTCGCGGCCTCGGCATCGGCCGGGTCGTCTCGCAGTGTGGGAATATGAGCCTGGGACCAGCGCATAGCGGCTGAGGATAGTTGTTACCGCTAGACAGTCCGCGGCTCAGCCGAGATCGAGGCTGGGCCCGAAGATATCGAACCACAGGCCGAGCAGGAAAAGCGACATGAAGAACATGATGACCCCCACCGCCAGCGGCATTAGCTTTTCGATATCGACCGGACGGCCCCGCAGCTTCTCATAGAGCGCCACCGCGAAGTGGCCGCCATCGAGAGGGAATAGAGGCAGCACATTGAACAGCGCCACAATGATGTTGAGGCCGGCGATGACAAACAGCACCCCGGCCCAGCCACTCGCGTCGAAGATGTCGCTGCCCGCCTCCACAAGACCGATTGGCGTGACCGGCCGCGCGAGCCCGGGATCACGGCCCTCGACGGCATCGCCGAAGAGGTTGAGCAGGTTGGGTGGCCAGAGAATGGTGCCGATCCCCCGCACCGACAAGGCCACCGTGTCCCCATAGACCTGGGCCGCGTCGACAATCCCGCTTATTGGGCCCGACCTGACGGTTGTGGTGCTGATCGGAAGGGGCCGACCGATCCCAACAAAGCCCCGGGTACCGGATTCGTCTGTTATCTCGACCGGAGTCAGTACGGTGCTGCGCAGCTCGCCATTGCGCTCGAAGTCAAGCCGCAGCGGTTGGAAGGCTTGGCCCTTTATGGCATCGAGCAGGTCTCCCCACGATCCAACTGCCACCCCATCGACGGCGCGTATCAGATCTCCGGCCAGCAGACCGGCCTGCGAAGCTGGGGTCGGGTCACCGTTGTCCAGCTCAGTGATTACTTCACCCACCCGCGCCTCAATTCGCACTTCCTGAGTGCCCACCACCGTGAGTACGAGGTAGATGAGAATGAAAGCGAGCACGAAGTTCGCCATCACCCCCGCCAGAACGACGATCGACTTCTGCCAGAACGGCTTCCCACGGTAGGTGCGATGCTCCTCGTCGGGATCGATCTCCTCGACGGGATTCATTCCTGTGATCTTGACATAGCCCCCGAGGGGCACCAGCGCCTTGACGCCGTACTCCGTCTCCCCACGGCGGAACGACCACAGCCGCGGTCCGAAGCCGGCAAAGAATTCCGTCACCTTCATATCGAAAGCCTTGGCCGCGGCGAAGTGCGCCGCTTCATGAAAGAAAATGGCGGCGAACAGTCCGGCGATGATTGCTATGGCAGCGGTCACATGACCTCTCTTCTGCGAGACAAGTTAGCGGGAGAGACGGGCTAGGAGGGTGCTACTAGTTGGGAGGCAACCGCCCGGGCTTCGGCATCTACCGCCTTGACATCGGCCACCGAGTCGAGGTCCCTAAACGACACTTTTTCCAAGGTATCGGCCACGACCTTGGCAATAACTGCAAAACCGATCCGTCCATCCAGGAACGCTTGAACGGCGATCTCGTCGGCGGCGTTGAGCACGGCCGGCCCGGAGCCGCCCCGACGGCCGGCTTCGTAGCCCAATCCGAGGAGCGGGAACGACTCCCAATCAGGTTCCTCAAAAGTCAAGGAGGAACCGGCCAGCGAGAAGGGAGTCAGTGAGCTTGGTTGCCTCGCCGGATAGGTGAGGGCGAACTGAATGGGCAAGCGCATGTCCGGCTCCCCAAGCTGAGCCTTGATCGATCCATCGACAAACTCCACCGCGGAATGAACGATGCTCTGCGGGTGTATCACTACTTCGATCTGGTCGAAATCCACCCCGAAGAGGAAGTGGGTCTCAATGACCTCGAATGCCTTATTCATGAGGGTCGCCGAGTCGATCGTTATCCGAGGACCCATCGACCAGGTTGGATGATCGAGGGCCTGCTCTATAGTGACTGCCGCTAATTCGTCTGCCGTCGACCCGCGAAATGGGCCACCCGACGCCGTAAGGATCAGCCGTCTGACCGCACCGGCTTCTTCGCCGGCAAGGCATTGCAAGAGTGCCGAATGCTCAGAATCCACGGGGATGAGCTCCCCTCCCCCCCTGACCCGAGCCTTCTCGACCACCGGGCCACCGGCCACGAGGCTCTCCTTGTTAGCCAGAGCCAAACGGTTGCCGGCTTCGAGCGCTGCCACGGACGCTTCAAGGCCCGCGGCCCCCACGACACCATTGAGCACAGTGGCTCCCGACGTAGCCGCTAGTTCGGGAAGCAACTCAGGACCGAACCTGACCCGGCTGCCGAAAAGGTTGGTGAAGGTGGCACGTTCGCTCTCTGTCGGGGCAGTCATCCCCACTGTGGCGCCCGAGAACTCCTTGGCAAGGGCCAACAGCTCGTCGGAACCACGCCGGGCAGCCAACGCGGCCACCTCGATCCCGAGCGAGCGGGCGACGTCAAGGGTCTGCCGCCCGATGGAACCCGTGGCACCGAGTACGACGAGCGGGTTCAGAGGAGGTTGGTCCAACGGAGTACGAGGTAGGCAACGGGAAGCACGAAGAGGTAGGAATCGATGCGGTCCAGCACTCCGCCGTGACCCGGCAGCAATTGGCCCATGTCTTTCAGGTTGAGCGACCGCTTGATCACGGATTCGGCAAGATCACCCAGCGGCGCCACCAGGATCACCGCGGCGGCCAACGCCAGCGCCGAGCCCGCGTCGAATGCGTTCACCAGCGCTGCAGAGATAAGCGCCACAATCACCGTCGCCACGATCCCGCCGATCAGGCCCTCGACAGTCTTGTTGGGGGAGACGACCGGCGCCAGCTTGCGACTGCCGATGGCTCGACCCACGAAATAGCTGCCGACATCAAATGCTGCCACCATCACCAGCAGCACAAATATCAGCTGGAACCTGATGGAGCGCGACGCCTCATTCATCGGTATCACGAAAGCCAGGAGAGCCGGAATCCAGGCAACACCAAACACGGTCGCCACACCGTTACGCCAGGGCTCGTGTGGTGGGTTCTCCTGCGACCCGTACCAGGCAAAAGTGGCGACAACGGTGAGTCCGAGAGCGGCCGGGACCGCAACCGGTCCCTCGGTGAACACATCGTTTCCCTGCACGAACGTTCCAATGAGGGCTCCGAGACCTCCGAGGAGGCCGAACAGCACCATCGGCCGGTATCCGCCGTTACGCAACGCGGCATAGAACTCAATCTGGGACGCCACGGCAACGACGATGATGAAGAGCAAAAAGAGCACTCCGCCGGCAAAAAGAGCACCAACAAGGAGCGATACAAGGATTACGGCCGACGCCATGCGCAATGTGAGATCGGGTTCGAACGTTGGTGTCGGCTCAGCAGGCATGTCGTCGGCTTCTACTCGCTCCGAAGCCTCCGGGTCGTGGAATTCGAGATCTTCCTCAAATTCATCAAAGCCGAGGTGTCCGTGGTCCAGGCCGGGGAGGGCCGCGGCCAGAGCCGACTGTTCTGCATCGCCTGCCTCGGAAACGGCTTCCGCCAAACCAATGTGCTCCTGGGTCGGGCTCTGCAAGTAATCGCGTGTTTCGAAATCCGAGCTGACGAACGCTTCGAAATCGACAACCCCCAAATCGTCGGAAAGCTCGGCGACGATCTCTTGCTCCGGTGTCTTTGGGCCCTGGTCTTCCATCGGCAGCCCCACCGGGACCACACTCAACTTGGACGCCAACGGCTCAGGTTCTAGATCTGGCACGGTCTCCAACTGCTCACCCTCGGCCGGTTCGGGAGGCTGAAAAACGAGACTTCCGTCTCCTCCATCGGTTACCAGCTCTGGCTCGCTGACACCGTCGTCGACCCGTGGCTCGCTGCTGGGTCGCATAAAGGCGGCTAATGCGTCACGATGCTCGTCGACGCTCGAACTCACTTCCTCAAAGTCGGCAGGCACTTCGAAGTCAATCTCGGCGAGCAGGTCATCGAAGAAAGCGGCCTCATCGGTTTCATCCAGCGTGACCAGAGCAACCTCTGCGTCATCCGCGGCTGCGGGCATCACCGGCACTTCGGCAGTTACCTCATCGTGATCGATTTCCTCGACTTCCAATGCCTCGCCGGCGGGTTCTTTCGACTCGTCGGCAACCGTTTCCACGGGCTCTTCGAAGTCGAACACGTCGAAGAAATTCTCGGCCGTGTCCCCGCGGAGATCGGCATCATCCAGGTCCACTACCTCGAACACTTCTTCCTCGACCACGATGTCGTCGACGTCAACCTCGTCTAGCACCAGCTCCTTGAAGGAAGGTTCTGTCGCGACGTCGCTCTCGTCGTCGATGGCATCTTCGAGGCTGATCTCATCGATGGCTTCCATCCGCTCGGGCTCGGCTTCGAGCTCTTCCACCTCGAATTCGACAACCACTTCTGCCGAGCCCTCCGAGACTCCCGCATCGGCCTCGGACACAGCCAGTTCCAGAACTTCGTCGCCCTCGCTCGACTCTTCGACAACCGCCAGCTCCACTGGCTCGGCGGTCTCAGCCACCTCCGGCTCCAGGTCTATCGCAATTAACTCAATCGGCTCTTCCTCGGCAACCTCTTCCTCAACCTCAGCAACCTCAACCGGCTCTTCCTCAGTCTCAGCAGCCTCTTCCTCAACCTCAGCAACCTCAACCGGCTCTACCTCAGTCTCAGCAACCTCTTCCTCAACCTCAGCAACCTC
>JAUXLW010000028.1 GCA_030623545.1 Acidimicrobiia bacterium
CCTCTGTTCCGGTACCGGCGCCATGGCATATCAATGAGCGTGGGAACCGAGGCCCGCTTTGAGGTGGCGAGGGAGGAGATGATCGCCGCCCATCCTGAGCTGTACGAACGTAAGGCGGTGAAGTCTCTCAAGTCCGAGTGGTATCCCTGGGTCTCGGTTGTGGTGGGCCCCGACACCGGCTTGGCGCTGCTGGCGAGCCAGAGCCTCGAGGACCTCGAGGTCATTGGTGCGGGGGGTTTGGCTCCCGGTCTCACAGAGTTGTGTCGCAAGCGCGGCTGGCCGCTCCGGGTCTCCGGGAGGGCACTCGAAGCAGCTGTGGCTGAGTCGAGGGGGAAGTTTCTCATCGATTGGGCACCGGTCACGGCGGCCGTGCCCGACCTGCTACTGGAGTTGGCGGAAGCTCTCGAGAGTGACGATTCGGCCTACGCGGCGGCGGGTACGCCCGGTGCCCACCCGGTTCTGTGGCGGCGCTGGGCCCTGCTCGACCCCGACGCCGACCTCGAAGGGGTGGCGGCTGTGGACGTCGCCGGTGAAGGACCGACTGTGCAGGAGGCCCACTATCGCGGCGCGTTCCAGCATCTACGCTGGTCGGTAGATCCGGGGGCATACCGGCGCCGGGTGCACCAGGTGCGGCCGGAAACGGAGGGAAAGCTGCCGGAATGGTTGCCGTGAAGATGCGGGCATCAATTAGGCGGATGGTGCCCGCGGCAGTCCGTGGTCGCCTTCGGCGCAAGCCGTCGATGGTCGGAGCCCGCAATGTTGATGTGGTTCTTGACGACAGAAGACAGGTGAAACGCTGGCTCCGCGCCACGCCCGACACCTACCGGATATGGGTCAAAGAGGGCTTGGGGCCCGGACCCGAGGCACCTTTCAGCTTGGCAGGCGAAGACGTCAACGGCTCCAACCCGATCATCGCGGTCACGGCTCGTCCTCTGAGCAAAGCCGATAGGGCGGCGTTGCTCCAGCCTCTATCTGAAGCCGAAGTCGCTGCCAGCGTCCTCGGCGTGGCTTCGCTCCCAAGACACGGCGAGCCCACCGTCCAGCCAGACGCGATAGCAGTCCGGCGTTGGGTCTGGGAGGAGGTGGACGGAATGCCGGGCGGCGACGTGAACCTGGCCGGGCTCTACTCGAGGATTCTCCAGGCGGGTCACCATATCGCGCTGGTACCCCGGCCCGGTACTCCCTACCCGCAGCCCCGGGTGGATCCCATCAATGGGGTGGGCGCCGTCCTGGTGCTGGCGGCAGTGCCGCTGCGTGACATCGGTGGGGGATTTCGGGGAGCCCAGATCGCTATGGAACTCTGTCGGCGAGGCTTTCACGTCACTTATGTCGAGCAGTACGGCTCGAGCCACTCGGTCGACCTGGGCCTGCGCTTTGTCCACGGTCGACTCGAGGAATACCAGTTGGACGAGTTCGACGTTGAGGCCTATTTGGGCCGGTTACACACGGATCAGCGGGTGGTGATAGCCGAATACCCGTCACCGGCCGTGTGGGCTCAGGTGAGTCTTCTCAGTCGAGGTGGGTTTCGGATCGCCTACGACTTGATTGACGATTGGTCGGATGACGCCCTCGGAGGCCGGTGGTACCGCCCCGAGGTCGAGAGCTCACTGGTGAACGCAGCAGACAATTTGATGGCTTCGGCCCCGGCGCTGGTCGAGAACCTGCGCCGCATGAGCGGCGGGAGACCGGTGGCACTGGTTCCCAATGGAGTGAACGAGCATCTCTTCTCTGGAAATCGAACCGGGTCACCGCCGGACATACCGCCAGGGTCTGGCCCACTCATCACCTATCACGGTTCGCTCTACGGCGACTGGTTCGACTGGGATGCGCTGCAGGCGGTTGCAAAGGCCTTCCCGGCGGCGAGGGTGATCGTGATAGGTGACGACCACGGGCACCCCCGCCAGCCGGACAATGTCCACTTCCTGGGCCTCAAGCCTCAATTCGAGCTGCCCCGCTATCTTGCCGGCGCCGATGTCAGTTTGATCCCGTTTGCCGTAAACGAGACGACTCATGCCGTGAGCCCCTTGAAAGCCTTCGAGGCGTTAGCGATGGGAGTACCGGTGGCTGCCCCGCCACTCGAACCGCTCAAAGGCCTGGCAGGCGTCCACCTCGACGTAGACCTCCCCACAGCAGTTGCGGCAGCGTTGGCGGCCCCTCGCCCGGATGGGGGGCGGGCTCGGAGGGAGCACGGATGGGGTGAGCGGGTCGGGCGGATCTTCGCGGCGATGAATCTCGACCTGCCCAAAGCCGGAGACTCAGGCGTGTCGGTCCTGCAACGGCCGCCCACCCGTTACGATCGGGCTCTGCGGGTCCCCTAAGCGCGCCTCTTCTGGCCGGAAGGCAAACCAAACCAGGGGGAGGCTCATGAGCGCGGCCAGGTATAGGGGGAAGGCAAGGCGGAACTCTTGAGTCAGCGCTGCCAGTGCGACATTCACTGCATGCCAGCCGATGAGGAATCCGGGCCACATCAAAGGCCAGAGCCGGCGTCGCGCCAGGAGCCCGTAGGTGATCGCCCCGAGCCACAGGACGAGGGCCGGTCGCCACGTGTACCACAGATGGTGTGGGTCGCCGGCGAAGTCGTACAGCTCGCGAGTGAGGTCGAAGGCGCCCTCCCAGACCGGGTCCCGGGTGATTCCGAGGTCATTGTCTGCCACCCGGAACGGCGGCCTGCCGATGGCCGAGTCCGTTGGCTGGGCGGGAAGAAAAAGGAAAGATGTCAGGCAAACCCGATGCCCGAGCACGGTATCTGGATCTCGCAATAATGTCCTGAGCCCGAGATTGAACATGCGTCCCGGGGAGGCCCGGATGACCCCGATGTCGAGGTCCGGGTTGAAGAGCAGCGGGTTTTGGTTGTGGCAGGTGTACGCGGCTCGCCAGGCATCCAGCGGTCCGATCTCCTCCAGGTAGGCGAGCTCCTCGGAGCTGAAGTTGCCGGGCTCGTGGACCAGGGAAGCGGCCACATCCCCCAACATGAGCTCGGCCGCTGCCGGGACGCTCCGGTCCACTCCGAATATCGCCAGCAACGGCAGTTGGATGAAGACAAGCACACCGAAGACCACCGAGGCCAGCACGACCATTGCCCGGCGGTACCTGCGGAAGGCCCACGCCAGGGCTGCCAGCATCACCAGAGCCGTGATGATGCCGTTGTGGCGGTAGGCACCGACGAGTCCCAGCGCCACACCCATCCTCACCGGATTCCAAGCCTGATCCCAGTAGGCGCCGCCAAGGTGAATCAGGTGAAGCAGCTCGGCTAGTACCCACAGGAAGGCAAGAGTGAACGCCACATCCTTCCACAGCGAGAGAGCCGTGGGGGCAACCACCGGGATGAGGATTGTGACCCAAACCGCGCCTACTGCCAGCCACAAGGGGACCCCGAGAGCTATGAGACGCCGGGCGATGAATGCCAGCACCAGTGCCAGGAGGATTATCTGCAGGAGGGAGATGGCTGCCGGGCTATCCCAGAACCTGGTTACGAACCACATTGAGATGGTGTGAAAGGCGGGGTGGCCGTTGGTGAAATTCCCCGACGCCACCTGCTGCAATTGATCGACCGAGTCGCTCGACAAGAAGCCGGGATACCAGCCAAGCCACCAGACGAGCATAGGAAGGAAGCCGAGCGCGGCCAGCCGTGAACCACGTTTGGGGTCGTCCCTGCCAAGCACGCCAGCAGGCTAGACCCGATGGGGCGTTGTGAAGCGGCCCTTGTCAGTTGGGAAAGAGCCCTTCAGTTCTGGGCCCGAAGTAGCATCTGGCACCGTGACCGTAGCCCAACCGACCGTTTACTACGACTCGGACCAGAACCGTCGACCTCTCATCACCGAGTTTCGCAACTTCTGGCGCTATCGGGGGCTGATCAAGCTCCTGGTGGTTCGCCAGCTCACCGTGCGCTATAAGCGGTCGGTCCTGGGTGTTTGGTGGACGGTGCTCAACCCGATCCTCACCATCGCCGTGCTGTGGGTCATTTTCTCGAACTTCTTCGGGAGGGGCGGCACGTTGGACGAGCCCTATATCGTCTACCTGTCCGCCGGAATCCTCCTGTCGACGTACTTCGTGCAGGGCGTCAACTCGACCGGCGCCTCGATTATCAACAGCCGCAACATCCTGGTGAAGATGTATTTACCGCCCGAGATTTTCGCGTTGGTTACGGCTCTGGCGGCGGCCGCTCATTTCATCCTGAGCCTGGTGCCGTTGTTTCTCTTGCAACTGCTTACCGGCGTTGGCATTCCCTGGACGGTGATCCTGGTGCCGTTGCCGTTGGTGACGATGCTGATGTTCGTAACCGGCATTGGATTGCTGATTGCCTCGGCCGCCGTCTACTTCCGGGATGTGCTCGACATTACGCGGGTGTTGACCTCGCTCGTCAACTTCCTCATCCCTACTTTCTGGACCATAGGGATCCTCGAAGGCAAGAGCGCCCTCACTCTCGTCGAGAACAACCCGGTATACAGCTACCTCGTGTCGTTCCGCCTGCTGGTCTACAAAGGCGTCATCCCCGAGAGACGCTTTCTGATAATGATGGTGGTCTCGTCGGTGGTGGCCCTGATGCTCGGCGTATACGTGTTCTCACGGAACTGGCGTCGCGTCGTGGTACGGCTCTAGTGGAAGTCGCAGCTCCAATCGAGGTCTCGGACGTGACCCTTCGGTACCGGCTTGATCGCAACCGGGTTGGGACCGTCAAAGAGGCGGCCGTCCGTTTTGTCAAGCGTGACCACAGCTACGAGTCGATCCTGGCGCTCGACGGGGTGACCTTCACCGTTTCGCCCGGCGAGATCTTCGGCGTTATTGGGCCCAACGGAGCCGGCAAGTCGACGCTCATGAAGATAATCGCCCGGGTTTTGCCGCCGAGCTCGGGGAGAGTCATAGTGCGCGGATCGGTGGCGCCGATGATTGAGCTCGGGGCGGGTTTCAATCCAGAATTCACCGCCAGGGAGAACGTGATCATCTATGGGGCCCTCCTGGGCCGGGATCCAAAATTCATGCGCGAGCGGGTCGATGTCATCGTGGAGTGGGCAGGCGTCGCCGATTTCGTCGACATTCCGGTGCGCACGTTCTCATCGGGAATGAAAGGCCGGCTGGCTTTCAGTGTGGCAACCGACATCGAGCCCGACATCCTGCTGGTAGACGAGGTGCTGGCGGTGGGGGATCAGGCGTTTCGCAAGAAGTCGGAAGCTCGCATGAACGAGCTCATCTCGGGCGGGGCATCGGTTGTCGTGGTTTCCCATGCCCTGGGCCTGGTGCGGCGCCTAAGCGAGCGTGTCATGTGGATCGATTCCGGCCGTGTCAAGATGATCGGACCGGCCCAGGAAGTAGTTGACGCCTACGAGGCGTCGGGATGAGCAACCGCCCGGATCGGCCGGCGCCGGGCCATCCAATCACTGAACTCTTGTTTCAGGGTCCCGCGACGCTTCACCTCAGACCCGGCTGCCGCGAAGAGATGGTCGCGCTGCCGCTTCCACATTTCCTCGTCCGTCATGAGCTCCACGACCAGCTTGGCCAGCTGCTCGGCAGTTTCTCCCAGGCATATGTGGGCCCGGATCGTCGGGTCGAGGCCGGCGACTGCGGCACTGGTCGCGACAACGGGTATTCCTTTGGAGGCGGCGGACAATGCCGTAGCGGCGGTTTCTGACCCATGTCGAAGTGGGAGGAGCACGGTCCTGGCACCGTCAATCGTGTCCCCCGGCACACCGACCTGCAACTTGTCAGATGCCCCCCACACCGATCTGTAGACCTCGGCCCCGGCTCCGCGCAGCTGGAGAGGGATGGGTGCCCGGTGGCGGCTGGTTACTTCCCCGGCTATCTCCTCCATCCACCAGCCGACCGCGTTGGCGTTGGAATGGTGGGCCATGTTCCCCCAGAACACCAGGGGCCCGTTGGGGCTCGACCGGGGGATCGGCGGAGGTTCGGGAGCAAGCGGGGCGAACGTGTAACCGGGCACTCCCGGGAGCGCCGTGAGCAAGAACGCAGTATCGGCTTTCGACACCGTTATCAAGCCATCGGCCATTCCATACAGTTCGAGCTCCCCGGCGTTGGCGTGTTCTTCTCTCGTTTCGGACGCCGTCGATTCGTGGAAGCGAGCGTTTCCTAAGTCGATGAGAACCGGGGTGCCGGGGGCTTCCCGCCGCACGGCCTCGAGATGACGAGCTGCCAGGTAGGCGTAGGAGACAATGACGGCGTCCCACGATCCCGCCGTTGCCAACTCGCGGACGGCAGCCGCAGTGGAGCCGGCCCCGTCCCGATCGCGAGCCACAGGAGGGGGAGCCAGCCAGGTGACACCTGCCTCTTCGAGAGCACGCCCGTACCTGCCGGAGTCATGGCCCATCTCGGACCAGAGCGACACTGCAGCCCCGTGTTCGCTCAGTGCCGTGATCATCTGCCAACGGCGCAGGTCGCCGCCATCCCGGTCAAACTGTGGCAGGTTGGGGCTGATCCACAGGATCCGTTGCTGCCGGGTTGCTACCAACGGTTGCGCATTGCCCTGGGTAGCAATCCCCACTTCCATGGAAGAGCCAGGCGGACCCGGTCGAGAAACCCGTGGTTCTGGGCCCACTCCTGAACCGTCGGCGGGGTTTCGGGCGCATCGTCGTCGAGGTCATCGTGTTCTTGATCGTCCTCATCCAGGTCCTCGATCTTTTGGCCGAGCTCGGCAAGGTTGGGGGTGGGGTACATTCCCCGGGGCCCGATCCAGACGGGCAGGCGGGGAACATACCGGGGGAGCGCTTCGGTAGCGACACCGGCCATCGGCAATGTCAGGAGGGAAGCTTTGTCGAAATGGGAGAGGTTCAATGACCAGACGATCAGCTCGTTGAGTGACCGGGCCTGGTTGGCAAGCCGGCGGATGGACGGCCATGCCCTCATGCTCACTCCGAGAACGTTGAACGCCGGCCGCGCCGGGTCGGGCTCCCCCAGGAATCGCCCCGTATCGGTGACGATGCAGAGGTCGGCGCGCGATATTCCGGGGAGTTGGGCTGCCCTCCTCGCCAGATCTGACACCGGTCGGGTATGAAAGATGACGGAGCCCCCGCTCGGGTCTAGCTCATCGATTACCGGAATGAGCTCGGCTAGCGATCCGTCAACCGGGGTCAAGATGGGTTGGGCGCCGGCCAGCTTGGTGAGGGAGTTTGCTTCTAAGGGCGAGTGAGTGGCCGGAGCAGACTCGATAACGACGGCTCCCACCTTGGCCGCGACGTCGGCCACGCCTCGTACTGCCAGGTCCGATGGTCGGGCGGCGACGATGACATCGGCTTCGGCCAGGATTTTTTCGGCTACGCCATCGCTCGAGGGCTCGACGAACCTGATCTTCGACGGCTGCCAATCCACCAACCCGTGTTTGGCAAAGTCCCGGGTGGTTTCGAGGCCGACGACAACGTCGGGGCTGATGATCGCCAGCCGGGTGGAGTCGTCGACCACAACCTTTCCCAGGGCTCGCTCGACGAGGTTGGCCAACCCATCCGGCCCCTCACTGAATGCCACGATGGCCACTAGGCCGGCCACTCCCTGCCGGGCAGGACGGTCTGGCAGCGCGGTCAAGGAAAACCGGGGCGGTAGGAAGTCCTCATTGAGGCCATAGGCAGATGGGGGAGCATCGCTGACGATGAAATCGGCTGTAGCCAGAAATCCACTAGTAGCCCACAGTCGGCGGCCGTGGCGTCGAAAAGCAGCCGGAGCCCTCGTAATCACTCGCAGATCTCGGATGTGGCCGGCCCCAAGCGCAACTCCCCGGGGGACCCACGCCAATCTCGGCTCGTGCCAGGCCCAATCGTTGGTGTGCGTTGAGTCGTAAACGATGGCATCGAAACCCTCGGCCAGGTGCTCGTCCACCAGGACACGGGCCTGGACCTCCTGGGCGGTGAGGTCCCTCTGGCCGGGGAAGGGCACGTTGCGTTTGGGGGAGACACTGATGTCGTGGCCGGCGCCGCGAAGTAGCTCGGTGCCCTCACCCTCATGATCCACGAAGATCGAGATCTGGTGGGTGCCACCGGCATCGAGCAGCCATTCAGCGTCGATCGGCCCTGCTGCTAGCTCCCCCCGGCGGGGAATGGATCCGGCGACGTAAGCCATTCTCATCCGGCGGCCTTCTTGTTGGTTCTGCTCTTGCGAAGCAACTTCCTTCGCTTCCGGGCGCGAAGCTCTAACAACTCTGCTTCTTTTTCCTGCAACGCCCGGTAGAGAAGCGTACGCGCTTCCTCGATCCTTCCCAGTTCTTCGTCCTTCAGTTTGACGAGCTCATTGAGTCGATCCACCTCTGCCCCAAGGTCGCGCCCTGGCGGGGATTGTGACGACACTTCCGCATCGGCCCCTTCTATCGGTTTTCCCCGACGTTACCGCGCCTCGGCCGTGGCCCGGCGTTTCCGGTCACCCGCCTCCCAACAATCGATTGATGGCCGCTACCGACTTTTCTGCAGCAGTCCCATCTCCATATGGGCTTGGTAGGTCGGCCAGCTTGTGGTGAAGGGCGGACAGGTCATCGATCCAGCCTCGGGCCACGCGGCCGATTTCGGGCCCCGGCAGGACTCTTTCCGCAAAGGTCCCCAGCACCTCGGGCCGCTCGGTAGAGCGGCGGACCACCAGGACCGGCCGTTTGAGAATGCTGGCCTCTTCCTGGATACCACCGGAGTCGCTTATCAAGAAGCTGCACTCCGCTGAGAGGCCGAGGAACTCCTCGTAGCCGACCGGTTTGACGGTCTGGATCCCGGTCAGGAGCTCGCTGAGACCGAAGCCGGCTATGCGCTCTTCAGTCCGCGGGTGCATGGGGAGGACCACCGGGAGCGGAATGTTTGCCAGTTGTTCCAAGATGGCGGCCAGGTTCTCCGGGTCATCCACGTTTTCCGGCCGGTGGAAGGTGGCCAGCACGAATTGTCCTGCGGTGAGATTGTGAGCTTCGAGCAGCCCTGCCCGTTCAGCAGGAAGAAGGGCCTGGAGGGCCTCGACGATGGTATTGCCGGTGACAACGATTCTCGAGGTGGGCACAGCGCTGTCGAGCAAGTTCTGCTCGCTCACCTTTGTCGGGGCGCAACAGAGGTCGGAGAGCATATCTGTCAGGACCCGATTGTGTTCTTCGGGCATCGCCCGGTCGAATGACCGCAGGCCCGCCTCGATGTGTATCACCGGTATTTCGTTGGCATTAGCCGCCAGCGCGGCTCCCAGCGTTGTGTTGGTGTCTCCCTGGACAACCATGGCGTCGGCGGGGTCACTGAGCAGATGCTCGCCAACCCGCTGGGTTGTTTCGCCGATTTGGGAGGCTCGGGTGGTGCCTCCGATCTCGAGCTGCACGTCTGGCTCGGGTAAGTCGAAAGCGGAGAAGAACACGTTCGACAGCCCGGCGTCGTAATGCTGGCCGGTATGGACGACGCGCGCCCGCCGGCCGAGCAGCTTGATTATCGGTGCCAGCTTGATGATCTCGGGCCTGGTGCCGAGCGCGACGACGATTCTGCCTTGAGCTGTCAAGATTCCGTCCGGGTAGCCTGCGGAGAGCGATGATACGCCTCCTCCTGTTCGCATTCCAGGTAACCACCGCCGCCCTGGCTGCGTACAACTTCGTCACGGCAATGTGGGGCCTGCCGGGTCCCGAGCAACTGCCGTCCGGGCCGCGTCGCCGCCCGATCCGGGCCGTCATTCCCGCTCACAACGAGCAGGAGGTTCTCGGTGGTCTGCTCGACGACATGGAACGGCAGGACTATCAGGCCGAGTTCTTGCGGACTGTCGTGTTGGCGGACAGATGTACTGATGGCACTGTCGACCTGGCCACCGGGCGGGCTGAGGTTGTGGAGCGCCACCACGGTCCGGACGGTAAGGGGCCGCTCCTTTCCTGGTACCTGAGCCAGGATCCCCTCACCGCCGGCGAGGCGCTGCTGGTGCTGGATGCCGACAACCGGGTTGAGGAGACCTTTGTGTCCGGAATGGCCGATGCTTTCGATGCCGGCTACGACGCGGCCCAGGCTTATGTCGACACATCGAACCCCGATGAGTCCTGGTTGGCGACTGCCGGAGCACTCAGCTATTGGGCGAGCAATCGGATGGTGCAGCTTGCTCGTCACCGGCTTGGCTGGAATCCAGATCTGGGAGGAACCGGAAGCGGGTTCGGCCCCGAAGCTGTGTCGGTGTTGCTGACGGCGCAGGAGTCGTTGACTGAGGATCAGGAGCAGTCGGCCCGGCTGGCCGCGGCCGGCTTGCGGGTTGCATGGCTCCACGAAAATCGGGTCCGTGATCAAAAACCCGCGCGGTTGGGTGTTGCGCTGCAGCAGCGGGCCCGTTGGATGTCGGGCCGGCGTCAGACCCGGCGCCAGAATCGTCGCCGGCTGGTCGGCGCTGCCTGGAAACAGCGCTCCTGGGGACCGATCGATCTCTTGATTCGGCAAACTCAGCCGGGACGGACCTTCATGGTGCTGGTGGCGGTCGGACTGGCGATCGGCGCTCTGTTCACTGATCTTCTCTGGCCCTGGTGGGTCTGGCTGGGGGTGGCGGCGATCCAGGTGGTCCTGCCCATGGCATTTCTGCTGCGGGAGAGGGTGCCGGCCCGGTACCTGGTGCGTTACCCACTTCTGGTGATCTTCGGGTTGCTGTGGGTACCGGTGCGGCTCACCAGTGCTCGCGTTCGCGGCTGGTATCACACGCCCCATTCCTAAGGTTTTTCGGCGGTTTTCCGAATCAGAAGCATGCGCAGAACTTCTCTCCTCCTCGCGGTGCTGCTGGCGTTCGCCGTGCTACCCCAACTGGTCAGTGGCGCCGACCCCGGTCCTGGAGATCCCATCATTGGCTCGGGCACCGTCCACGGCGGTCTCTATCCATACAACTTCTGGTTCGCCTCCGACTTCGACGACATCGCTGCCGCTACCTGGCGCAAGGTGACGTTCGCCGGCATCTTTCACAACGTTGACGAGAGCGACGACCCCGGATGGCCTGCCACCGAGATCAAGCTCGATCAAGCCTGGTCCGCTGAGGCGACTCCCTTTTCGAACCTCGAGCTGACTGATAGTGCCGCCTTCATCGCCGGTGGCGGTCGGGACGCCGATCTCATTGAATGGGCGATTGCCCTCGAGGGATGGCTCGCCAAGGGCGAGGGCCGCTCATTGATCATTGCCCCCATGCAGGAGATGAACGGAAGCTGGACGCCTTACGGGATGGATCCGGACAACTTCAAGCTCGCTTATGTGCGGGTCAAGGACATTGTGGAGGCCAACGTCACCAATCCGGACCTGATCCGGTGGGCCTTTGCGCCCAACGGCTGGTCGTTCCCGCCATACTCGCTGGCCGACTACTACCCGGGCGACGATGTTGTCGATGTGATTTCGATCAGCGCCTACAACTTCGGAACGACCACCGAGAACGGCTGGGAGACTCCGGCGGCAGCCATCCTTCCCTGGATTGACGAGGCACGGGCGATGACCGCCGGCAGCGCCGACAAGCCGTTCCTGCTGTCCC
>JAUXLW010000157.1 GCA_030623545.1 Acidimicrobiia bacterium
GAAGACCTCGGCCGCTTCACTAATTGTTTGCCCGGCTTCCAGAGTAGGCACCAGGTGAGTCAGAACCAGCCGGGCTGCGCCCGCTCGAGCAGCGATCCCACCTGCTTCCCGAGCCGTGAGGTGCTGAGCGAAGTCCTTGTCGTTTCCCTGGTAGGTGGCCTCGGATAGAAGCACGTCTACATCCCTGGCCAGCTCGACAAGGTCGCATTCGAGGCCGGTGTCGGCCGAGTACGCCAGCGAATCACCTGCCGCATCGAACCGCACCTGGAGCGTGGGCACGGAATGATCGGCTCTGGCGAATCGCACTGTGAAAGAACCGACCTCCTCGACGGGAGCCGGAATCCGCACGTCGAAGACTTCCTCCAGCGGCCCGGTCAGGAATGCCTCAAACCGCTCGGCCAAGCCCTCCGGCACAAACAACGCCAACCGGGATCCCGCCCCGGGGCTGAATCGGAGCCAGTGATAAAGAGCGAACAGATCTGCCGAATGGTCGGGGTGGGCGTGGCTGATGATTACGGCATCGAGCTCGGCCGGGCTCACAAGATCAAGGAGAGCGCAAAAGGTGCCGGTGCCGGCATCAAGCCAGATGCGGGTTTCGGCGTTCGTCACCAGGTAGCCGGACGTCGGTCGTCCGGGGGTGGCATAGGTTCCGTTGGAGCCGAGGACTGTTAAACGCACGGCGCTGAGGTTAGGAGCCCGCTGAGCAAAGCATGTCGCCGATTTCTATGGCATTACACAACAGGCTCCTGGTCCCCCAGCACCAGCTCCCGCTCGGTGGCTACGCCGTCGGCGATGCGATACGCCCGCAGCTCGGTGGAACCGTCAACCGGACCGGCGACAATCCATAACCACTCCGGCTCGGCCGCTTCGGCAAGATCGACCGGTGACGGAAATGCTGGTCCATGGACATGGCTGTGGAAGGCACCGATTAATTCCCACCCGCTTCGTTCGGCATGGCGCAAGGCACCAAAGTGCTCGTCGGGCTCGATGGTGAAACGGGTCGGAGAGTTGTCGGCATTCGTGAGGCAATAGACCATGCGAAGGCCGCCGGCGTCCCCGGCCAGGAGGCCACAGGCCTCATTTGGGTAGCAAAGTGAACTGTGCTCGAGAATGGCGTCTGCCATGCGAGCTGGAAGGTGCACCGTCAGGCTCGTTTCGCCCCGTTCCGCTCGAGCGCCTGTTGCAGCTGGTCCTTTTTCACGAGCCCGGAGGCACGCCAGCGTTCCGAAGGGCCACCAGGCTGGCGACGCGACTTCTTGCCCTTCTTCTTCGGTGGACCGATCACCACAAAGGTCGGCGTGGACATCACCCGGTAGCGCTGCGCCAAGGCCGGGGCGGAGCGCACGTCGACTTTCACAACGTGTGCCGAATCGCGGTACTCGTCGGCAAGTTCGTTGACAATTCCGTCCATGGTGCGGCACGGCTGACAGTTGGTCTGCCAGAAGTCGAGAAAGACGGGTTTGCCACTGGCGGTCAACTCATCGAGTTGCTCGAGGTTGTGGAGCTTGATCGGTTTGGTTCGTCTCTTGAACATCATGAGCCTCTATAACCCATTAGGGGGCAAATTCATTTCTCGGTCGATCGGGTATGAGAGTTTCGGGCTTTGTGGTCGGCCAGTGAAGCATTGAGGAAGCTCTCAACACCACGCACCACATGGCGACTGCGCAGGGAATGAAAGAAGTCGAAGCCGTGGGTGCCACCTGGAATCTCGGCATAGAGCACCGGAGACTGCGAAACCGCTCGCAAGGCTGCGACGAACTGGCGTGATTCGTCCGGCGGTACCAGGGAGTCGTGCGAGCCGTGCATGACGAGGAAAGGGGGAGCGTGGGGCCCAACCTGGGTGAGCGGCGAAGCCCGGTTCCATGCCTCGGGGTCGGCGTCCGGAGAGACCTTCATCACCCGTGATTCCACAAACGGCCACGGGTAGCGGATACGGTTGCGATCGAGTAGATCGTGTATCCCGTAGAAGGTCACACAGGCCTGAACGGATGTGTCGGCGGATGCGAATCCCGGCTGATAGGCGAGATCATCGGGGGTGAGGGCAGCCAGCCCGGCCAGATGAGCTCCGGCCGAACCTCCGCTGAGAGCAACGAAGCTCGAGTCGCCACCGTGCTCCGCCTCATTGGCCCTGAGCCAGCTGATAGCCAGCTTCACGTCGATCAGGTGGTCGGGGAAGGTTGCTGCCGGGCTGAGCCGATAGTCCATGCTGGCGCACACCCACCCCGCTGCCGCCATGCGATGGACCAGCGGGCGAGACTCACGTTCCCGATGGCCCCGCATCCACCCGCCACCGTGAATCTGCACGAGTATCGGGAGTCCGCTTTGCCTTCCCCGGGGCTTGTGGATGTCGAGCAGCTGAGCCGGCTCGGGCCCGTAGGCGATCCCTCGAATCGCTTCCACCCCTCGAGGCAGCTTCCCCCTGACTCGAACAATGTCACTGAGGGTTGGGGGCGAGCCGGATCCCGCCTTCAGACCCATCGGGGCCAGCGCGGCAGCCATCGTTGGTCGGGCACGCACCGACCAGACCGCCATCACAAGAAGACCGGCCCAGGACGCGAGCGTGATGGCCAGGGCAATCCGCCCCAGGATGTGGTCGAGCACACCTCCCCAGGCGAACAGGCCCACAACCACCGCTTGCCAGACAATGTGATGCAGCGGAAGCTCGTTGGTGATCATTGCCGGCAGCCACAACGACCGGCGGCGCAGACCGTTGATGGTGAGCAACGCCCCAATCAGGCTTCCAATGAAGAAAAGCGCGCTCAACATGGAGCGACACTAGGCGCTTCCTCGTCCCGAGATCATCAATCCGCTGCGGCGGCTTACTCGCCGAGCGACTGCTCCGGCACCGTGAACCGGTGCAGGTAGGTGAGGTAGGGCTCGGGATCGCCCTGCCAGTCAAAAGCCCGCATCTCGTCATAGGTTCGCCGTCCCATCAACATTCGGGCGGCCTCATAGGGATCGACGTCGAGCGTCACCGCCGCGTCCACCTGGCGGGCCTCCTTACCCAGGTACCAGGTCTTGTCCCCGGTGGTGATCTGCATGGGCGGCAGCCCAAC
Organism: Acidimicrobiia bacterium; assembly: GCA_030623545.1. GTDB lineage: Bacteria > Actinomycetota > Acidimicrobiia > Spongiisociales > SHLN01 > JAUXLW01. The sequence goes on from JAUXLW010000157.1 coordinate 3,057, forward strand.
GGCCTGAATCGCTTGATCCGACGCTATGGCGGCTTTGAGCGCCATCGCCAGGCCGAGCCCATCGCGCCCACCGCTTTGGCCGACGGCGTTGCGGGCATCCTGCTCGTGGGTCCAGACATCGATGGCCACTGCAGTCAAGCCGGACCCGGCCTGCTCGAGAAGTTCGACGAGCGGCGGCACCGCTGCCGACCACTCCTCCAGCACCTCGGCGATTGACCTATCCCGACGCTCCTCAACCTGACGGGCAGTGCTGTCCGATTGGGCGACCCCCGCCCACTCGTCGTGCAGGTCGACGGCAACCCCTGTGACGTGCCCGACCAGGTCCTTGACAGACCAGCCCGGGCAGGCGACCACCGGGGCCGACAGCAGCTCCTCGTCGAGTGTCTCGACCCATGAGCTGAACCGTTCGTACGTTTCGACATAGGCTTCCGCGACGGGATTGCTCATAGGGCCATTCTGCCAGGCGACCAAACTCTCAGGATCACTAGCCTCGCCTTACCCGAACGATGAGGAGCCAACGTGGACCACACGCCCGCCGAAGAGATTGAGTGGACGCCTGCTGGAACCGAGCACTTCACCGGAGATGTCTGGTTCGGGCAGTTGTCCAAGGTTGCGGACCCGGGACTCGACGCCCTGGGAGTCCTGTTCTCCCCCGGCGCTCGCACCGATTGGCACACCCACCCCGATGGCCAGGTGTTGTACATAGCGTCCGGCGCGGGCAAAGTGCAGAAAGATGACGGCGAAACCGTGCAGGTCTCAGCCGGTGACGTGGTCTATTCGCCGGCGGGCGAGGTGCATTGGCACGGCGCCGGCGACAACTCCTACATGATCAATCTGTCGCTGACTACCGGTGGGCCCACCAATTGGCTCCCCGACAAGGTCAGCGACGAAGACTTCAGCAAGGCCTGAAATGGAAAACGAAGCTATACGCGTTGTCGGCCACCAGTGGGCTCCAGACGCCCATGCCATAAAGGACTTCTTAGGCCGTAACCAGGTTCCCTTCCGATGGCTCGACCTCGATCGCGGCAGGGAAGCCGGTGCACTCCTGGCCGATGCCGGCCTGGAGCACGCCGCCCTTCCGGTCGTCTTCATGACCGATGGCAAGGTGTTGCAGGACCCGCCGATAGCGGACCTGGCCGATCACCTTGGCATGCACGTCCACGCTGATAGGCGCTACTACGACGTGGCCATCGTTGGCGCCGGCCCTGCCGGCCTGGCCGCCGCGGTATATGGCGCCTCGGAAGGCCTGTCCACGGTGCTCATTGAGCGGGAGGCGCCGGGCGGCCAGGCGGGAACTAGCAGCAGAATCGAGAACTACCTCGGTTTTCCCACCGGGGTAAGTGGCGCCGAGCTCGCTCAGCGAGCCTTGACCCAGGCCAA
>JAUXLW010000081.1 GCA_030623545.1 Acidimicrobiia bacterium
AGCTCCTCGAGACGGTTTCCAGTGTTGATCATCTGGTTGAGCTCCTCGGGAGTCATCCCTCCACGGATCCGCGACGTGCCCGTGAACCTGCCGCGTTTCGGCTTGAACTGTTCCCCTTTGGCCTTCTTGATGCGCGCTGCCAGGCGCGTGTGCTCTTCGAGGAGCTCGGACGTGGGACGCTGCTCGTCGATGTTGATGCTCCGCAAGGTCGCGCGCAGGGTGTCGCGACGCCCCTCGAGCTCCACCCGGGCAGTCTCATCGATTTCGCCTTCGAGCGAAATGAGGACACCGGACAGCTCAGCCAACAACTCGTCGAGCGTGCTCACTAGACGCCCTCAATCCGGTCAACGACGGCGGCCATAAAGGCTCGACCCTGGGCGCCGTCTATCAGGCGGTGGTCGTAGGAGAGCGAAATGGGCAGCACCATACCCACCGCAGGTGCTCCCCCCTCGACAAGCACGTCTTCTGTGGCCCGCCCAAAGGAGATGATTGCGGTGGTGCCGTAGGGGATGATCGGCGTTCCGTAGCCGCCCCCCACCGCTCCTATGTTCGACACCGTGAAAGTCGCTCCTCGCACGTCATCCGGAGTCAGTTTGCCCCCTTTGGCCGATTTCGCCAGCCGGATGATGGCGTCGGCCAGATCGTGAATCGAAAGATCATCTGCTCCTTTAACGACGGGCACGATGAGGCCGTCGTCGGTGTCGGTGGCGACGCCAATGTCGTAGTGCTCGCGGTGCAGGACATCAGACCCGACGAGGGATGCATTGAAGTCCGGAAACTCAACGAGGATAGGAAGCAGGGCAGATATCAGCAGAGCTTCAAGCGGCATCGGCCCCTCCGCCTCGACGAGCAACCTCTTCCTCTCTGCCAGCAGATTCTCGGCCCTGGCAGAATCGAACGTGGTCACATGGGGAATCTCTCGCCAGGACCTGGATAGGTGCTCGGCAATGGCCAGGCGCCGTCGCGAGAGGCGTCGCCGTCGCCCGCTGCCTGCCGCCGCTTCCACGTCGGCCGCTGTGATCCGACCCCCGTCGCCACTCCCCGCTACGGCCGCTAACTCGACTCCCAGCTCAGCCGCCAACTTGCGTACTGCCGGAAGCGCCTGCCCGCCACTTGGCGAGCTTGCCTGGGGAAGTGTTCCCACGATGGGAGCCGCTTGCACAGGGGCCGCTTGGGGGCCGTCCGCAGGAGCCCATTGCTCACCGGCCTTGCCGACCACCGCCAGAGTCTTTCCCACCTCCAGGTCTTCGCCCTCCTTGGCTCCGTGGAACAGGAGCGTCCCCGGATAAGGGCTGGGAATCTCTAAGACCGACTTGTCAGTTTCCACCTCGACCAACGGCTGGTCCATGGTCACCTCGCCGCCGACCTCGACCAGCCACTTGAGCACCGTAATTTGAGTCAGACCCTCTCCGACATCAGGAACCACAAACTCCTGAGCCACCTCAGCCTCCTTTCAGGGCATGGCGGGCGGCGGCCGCGATCCGGTCGGCGCTCGGGACGTAGTGATGCTCGGCCCTGCGCAGTGGCACCACTGTGTCCCACCCGGTCACTCGCTGTACCGGGGCTTGCAAAGAGTAGAGCGCCTCCTCCTGAATGGAAGCAGCTAACTCAGCTGCGAAGCCGCAAGTGCGGTGACCCTCCTGCACAATGACAGCCCGCCCGGTGCGGGTCACCGACTCGAGCACCGTATCTAGATCGAGGGGAACCAGGGTCCGCAAATCAATGACATCCGCCTCGTGTCCATCCTCGGCCAAGGCCTCGGCGGCTTCCAGAGCGTCGGGCACCATGGCGCCGTATGCCACGAGGGTCACGTCCGAGCCCTGGCGTCGCCGCGCCGCCTGCCCGAAGGGGACTGGCTCCGGCGGGCTCGCCACTTCCCCTTGCAGCCGCCGGTAGGAGCGGATCGGCTCGAGGAAGATCACCGGATCGGGGTCTTCCACCGCGGTCAAGAGCAGCCCGGCAGCATCGGCCGGATCCGACGGCACCACCACCTTGAGCCCCGGAGTGTGGGCAAAAAGCGCCTCGGTTGATTCGCTGTGATGCTCGGCAGCCCCGATGCCTGCCCCATATGGAATGCGAATCACCAGCGGAGCCGTGAACCGGTGCCGGGACCGGTGGCGGATTCTCGACACATGGCTGACGACCTGGTCATAAGCCGGGTAGAAAAATCCCAGGAACTGGATCTCGGCTATCGGTCGAAGCCCGCTAATGGCCATGCCGAAGGCCGCCCCAACGATGCCCGACTCGGCGACGGGTGTGTCCACCACCCGCTCAGAGCCATGCTTGGCCTGCAGGCCGTCGGTGACTCGAAAGACGCCACCGGTGCGACCGACATCTTCACCCAGGATGACCGTGTCGGTGTGGGTCGAAAGCACATGGTCGAGGGTCAGGTTCAGAGCCTGTGCCATGTTGACCTCAGGCATCCCGATACCTCATCAGGGCCTGTTGTTGACGCACGAGCTGCGGAGTCATCTCGGCGAACATGGCTGAGAACACTTCGGCCGGGCCGAGCGGCTCGAGGTCCTCGGCGGCTGCAATAGCGGCCTCAACATCATCGGCGGCGGAGGTTTCCAGCTCGGCTTGCCTGTCGTCATCCCAGGAGCCTCGCGATTCGAGATAGCGGCGCACCCGCGCAATCGGGTCCCTCTCCTTCCACGCCTCAGTCTCGTTCGAATCGCGGTAGCGCCCCGGGTCGTCGGCCGTTGTGTGTGGAGCCATCCGATAGGTCACGGCTTCGATGAGTGTGGGCCCTCCCCCCGACCGGGCCCGGGCGGTCGCCGGCTGTGCCGCCGAGTGGACGGCAAAGAGGTCGTTGCCGTCCACCTGCACCCCCGGGAAACCGTAGGCGTCGGCCTTTTGAGCAATGGTCTCCGAGGCCGTTTGTTCGGCTCGAGGCAAAGAGATGGCGTAATGGTTGTTCTGGCAGAGGAAAACGACCGGCAGTTGGTAGACGCCAGCAAAATTCATGGCTTCGTGGAAGTCGCCTTCGGAAGTTGCTCCGTCGCCGAACATCGTCATCGCCACCCGGTCACGAGACTGAAGCCGCTCACCCCACGCCAAGCCGACCGCGTGGATCATGTGAGCCCCAACAGTGATTGAAGGCGGGAGGACGTTGACACCCATCGGCGGGGACCCGCCACGCTCGTCGCCCGTCCTGCCCAGAAAGAGGTTCATCCACGGATATCCGTGGAACCACATGGCAGCAGCGTCCCGGTAGGTGGCCACCAGCCAGTCAGCCGGCTGCAAAGCGGCTGCAGCTCCGATCTGGGCAGCCTCTTGACCTTCGAAAGACGCGTAAGTGGCTAACCGGCCTTGCTTCTGCAGGGCGGTGCCTTTCCGATCGTAAGCACGGGCTGCGACGAGAGCAGCGAAGAGGAGCCTGGTCTCTTCATCATCCAATGGCGCCGCGGCGTCCGCGGCTAGCGAGCCGTCGGGCTGCAAGATCTCGAGCATCGCTGGGAGGCTAACCGGCTCATCGAACTGCAGCAGCTATTGAAAAAGGAGCACCGCTCCCACTACAGACACCACAATCAGCGATTCCGAGAGCCACGCAAGCAACAGAGCTCGGAAAGCGTCGGCCGCCAGGACATTCGACGTTGGCATTGGCTCCAGGAAAGCTGTCAGGTCGCCCGACACATATCCAGGTCGATTGCGAGGATCGCAGGCGTTGCTCATACCTGATAGGTCGTCGAACAGCCGAAAACCCATAGAACCAAAATGGACGGTCACCGACTGACTAGTGCGCGCTTGACCCTTCCAGCAGGCCCTTACTGGCTGGAAAACACCGAATCGAGCTCGTCCGACTCGATGAGAACCTCGCGGGCTTTGGAGCCTTCCGAAGGCCCGACGATCCCCTTGTTCTCGAGAATGTCCATTACCCGGCCGGCACGGGCAAAACCGAGGCGGAGCTTGCGCTGCAGCATCGAAGTTGAGCCAAGTTGGGATCGCACCACGAGCTCGATCGCCTGCCTGAGAATCTCCGGATCTTCCCCACCGCTGTCTGCGGCCGCTTTAGCTTCCTTCTGAGCCGCCTCAAAAATCGAATCGTCGTAACGGGCCTTGGCCTGCTGTTTGACCCAGTCGACAACGCCGTGAACCTCTCTCTCGCTTACCCAGGCGCCTTGAATGCGCTCGGGCTTCGGATCGCGAGCCGTCACAACCAGCATGTCGCCCAGACCAACGAGCTTTTCGGCACCACCGCCATCGATGATGACCCGCGAGTCGGCCTGCGAAGCGACCGAGAACGCCAGCCTCGATGGGATGTTGGCTTTGATGACGCCTGTGATCACGTCGACCGATGGTCGCTGCGTGGCAATCACAAGATGGATACCGATGGCCCGGGCCATTTGTGCCACGCGGACGATGGCGTCCTCGACAATCTTGCCGGCCACCATCATCAGGTCGTTGAGCTCATCAACCACCAGCACGATGTAGGGAAAGCGGTCGAAGTTATCGGGATCGAGCCCACCGGCGTCAAACTTCTCGTGGTAGCCGATAATGTCCCGGACCCCGGCATCTGCCACCAGCTCATATCGCCGGTCCATCTCATCGACCGTCCATCGCAGGGCGTCGGCAGCCTTGCGGGGATTGGTGATGACACGGGTCAACAGATGGGGCACACCGTTGTACTGGCCTAATTCGACTCGCTTGGGATCGATCAAGATGAGACGCACCTGTTCCGGAGTGGTTCGCATCAGCAGGCTGGTAACTATCGAGTTGATACTCGACGACTTGCCGGCCCCGGTGGCGCCGGCGATGAGGACGTGAGGCAGCTCATCGAGGTTGAGCATGGTGGGGGTCCCCGCGATGTCCATTCCCAGGCCTACCGCGAGCGGATTGTCGGCCGCGTTTGCTTCGGGGGTGGAAAGGATGTCCCCCAGGGTCACAAGGCGACGGCGCACGTTGGGGACCTCCACGCCAATCGCGCTCTTGCCGGGGATGGGGGCGAGGATCCGAACGTCGGGGGTAGCCAGGGCGTACCCGATGTCACTGGCGAGACTGGTAACTCGAGCCACCTTGACGCCGGGGGCCAGTTCGATCTCATAGCGGGTGACGGTAGGTCCAGGGACAATCCGGGTGAGCCGGGCGTCAACCCCGTGCTGCCTCAGCGTGTCTTCCAGCTCCCTTCCCGTGCCTTCAAGCGATCTCTTATTGGTTCCTCCTCCAGTTCCCATGTCGAGCAGCTCGAGCGGAGGTAGCTGATAACTGCCTTTGACCTTGCTAACTGGAGTGGCCGCCTTGCGGGCTTGGGGCTTGGCACCGGGTCGGGTCTTAGCAGGAGCCGATCGCGGCTTGCTCGCCGCGGGCCGGTCGCTCGCCGGCGGCGGGGTCGGCTGTGCCGGGAGCGTGGTCGTCCCCAGAACCGGGCGTTTACGCCCTCGCCAGACTCGACCGGCCCACGCTCTGGTCCGGCGCGACCAATCGCCGAGGGTTAGCGCAACTTCTCTCACCGTCGTCTCGGTTGCCAGCATCACGCCTACCCCGATGACCGTGACAACAACGATCAACGCCCCCCACAGCCCCACCAGGCGCCGCATCGGATATGACATCACCGAGCCGATAACGCCGCCACGGGTGGTGACCTCGTCAACTCCAGCCGCTAAGGGAATCGTCCCTGTGAGGAGGTGAAAAAAAGCCAGGGTTCCGATAAAGACCACCACGAGGCCCATCGGAAGATGCGAATGTTCTCTGTGCGCCCTGCCCAGCACCAGGTTGACACCAACGATGGCCATGACGCCGGGCACGAAGATGGCCCACACCCCGAACAGGATCTCGAGCCCGGGCACAAAAAGGCGGCCGAATGGCCCGGCAAGGCCAATGAAGCCCAGGAACAACACAGCGCTGACGACCAGGAGGACGAGGCCCCAGACATCATCTGTCTGACGGCCGAGCCGGGCTCGCAGCGCGTTCCGGAATTGTGCCCAGCCGCTTGGCCGGCTCTTCGATGCCCGCTTCCGCCCGGAAGCCCCCCGACGGGGTTTCTTTTGTGGCATCGAAACTGCAGGCTAACCATTCCCCGATATAAACCACCGTCAATTTCGCGCGGCGAGCAGTCGATTTCGTCTCTCTATGCAGGACCGCCTAAGCGAAGCGAAGGCCAGGAGGGGGAGGCTTACAGTTCTATGTCCTCCTGGGGGAGGACCGCCTGAGCGAAGCG
>JAUXLW010000244.1 GCA_030623545.1 Acidimicrobiia bacterium
ACCAACGCTCATGCCCTTGAGACCCAGTGAGTCGATCAAAGCGCCTGCGGCGATATGGGGCGGATTCTTGAAAACGCTCCCGGCGTTGAATGTCCCACCTGGCTGATTGTCCCGACGCCATCGGGTTATTCGGCGCAGCTCAGACTTTGAGGCCTCGGCATTCCCCGGCACTGCCTTGAACACGGCCTCGACAACAACCTCGGTCGATCCGATATTGGAATGGCGATACGAGAGGTCGAGATCCTCGGGAGTCCTTACGGAGCTGGCACCGGTTGACAGTTCCACCACCGTTGCCTGAACCAGCCGGTCCCTCGTTTCGAAGCCGAAGCATCCAGCGTTCTGCCGCACGGCACCCCCGACCGAGCCCGGAATGCCAACAAAGAATTCGAGTCCGGCCAGCGATTGCTCCACGGCGGCTCGAGCAAGGCGAGGGAGCGCCATGGCAGCTCCTGCAACAACCTGATCGCCGTCGAACCTGAGGCGGGCAAAACCCTCCCCCAGCCGGATCACCATACCCGGAAAACCGGCGTCGGAGACCACGAGATTCGACCCTCTGCCGAGAACAAGGATGGGAAGATCCGCAATGTCGCCCGATTCGGCGAGTTCGACGAGGGCCGCTGAGTCGAGGACGTCGATCAGGTAGCGAGCCGGGCCTCCGGATTTGTAGGTAGTCAGCGGGCCCAGGGGAACGTTCTCTTGGATCAACCCGTGGCGCGCCATCCGATGGACAAGGCTCATACCCGCTCCGCCAATCTCGCCGCCAGCTCCCTCGGGAGAAGAGTTATGTCGCCGGCGCCCATGGTCAAAACCAGGTCGCCTTCACCCAAACGGTCTGCCAGTATGTCGGCCAGTTCGGCTTTATGCGCCACGTAGTGAACAGTGCCTCCGTGCTCACGAACCGAGTCGGCCACCAGGGCGCCCGTCACGCCCGGCACTGGCACTTCTCTGGATCCGTAGATATCGGTCACGACCGTGACATCGGCGTCGGAGAGGGCCCGACCGAACTCGCGCTGAAACCGCTCCGTCCGGCTATAGAGGTGAGGTTGAAACACCGCCCATACCCGACCGGGAACGACACCGCGCGCGGCTTGGAGCGTCGCCGCCACTTCCGTCGGGTGGTGTGCGTAGTCATCGACAAGCATCACACCGGCGACGGTGCCCCGATGCTCCCAGCGACGACCTACCCCTTTGAACGAGGCGATGCCCTCGCTGGCGGCCGGGACATCAAACCCAAGCTCGGCAATCAGGGCGAGTGCACCGGCGGCGTTCTGCGCGACGTGTGTTCCAGGCATCGACACCACTACCGGCTGAATCAGGCCCGGCCCACGGAGGACGAAGCGGCTCCCGCCCTGGAACGACTCCAGATCATCTATCCGATACCGCGCTTCGGCGGAGAGCCCGTAGCTGAGCGCATCCGTTCGACGGACCACCTCCATTGACCCGGAATCATCAGCGCATGCCACAACAGGGCCGTCGACGGACGAGGCGACTGACACGAAACTGTCGAGCAGGTCCTGCTCTGTACCGAAGTGCTCGAGATGCTCAGGCTCGACATTGGTCACAACCAAGCCTTCGAGCCTGAGATACTCGAAGGTGCGGAAGGCCTCGTCGGCCTCGATGACAAGAAGCTCCTCGCTGCCGAAATGGCCATTGGTGTTGAGCTCGGCGATATCGCCACCAACAATGAACGACGGTTCCGCCCCGGTAGCCCGAAGACTGGCGATCAGCAAGGCCGTGGTTGTCGTCTTGCCGTGGGTCCCGGTCGCTCCGATCGACGGAATCCGCTTGGTGATGGCCTCCAGAAGTTGTGGTCTACCCCACACCTGCTTGCCGGCCTCACGGGCCGCACGCACTTCAGGGTCGTGATCGGGCACAGCGGACGAAGCGACAACGAGATCGGCGGCAGCGGCAACTTCCGGTCGGTGCCCGGTATGGGTGGCGATGCCAAAATCGGCAAGCCGTTCGAGAGTTGCTCCCCCGCGCAGGTCGGAGCCCGAAACTGTGTGACCTATGCCGACCAGCACCTTGGCGATGGCGCTCATGCCCGCCCCACCGGCGCCAACGATATGGATGCGAAGGGAATCTGTGCTCATCGGGCTTCATCCATCATCGCCTTGGCAATGACTGGAGCAGCTTTGGGACGGGCGATGCCGACGGCGGCAGACGCCATTTCGGCCAGTCGGTCGGCGTCATGGATCAGGTCGGCGACCACGCCATCGAGCGAGTCGAGCTGGTCTTCTGGCACCACTACGGATGCCCCGGCTTTCTCCAGGAATGCAGCGTTTGCAGCCTGGTGACCCGACGAGCCGAAACCGCCTGGAACCAGTATCGAAGGAGTTGCGGTGGCAGTGAGCTCGGCCACGGCGCCGCCGGCACGGGCAACGACGAGATCACATGCCGCATAGAAAAACTCCATCTCATCTTCGAAGGCAATCCGATTCCATCTCGCGACGTCGCCATCAGGGAGCCTCTTGATCTCCTCGAGATTCCGCTCGCCGGTCAGATGAAGGATTTGGACAGGCCTTCCCCGCCACCGCCGCACGAGCTCTGCGATTGCGGTATTGATCACTGCCGCACCCAGGGATCCGCCAAAGACCCCAAGAACTGGGATCGCATCTGAGAACGAGTATCTCCTCAACACGTCGGATCGAAGTTTGGTTCGGTCGAATCTGCTGAAACCGGAGCGAATCGGGTTTCCGACCCATTCTCCTCCAGGCAGGCCGTGAGTGTCCGGGAACGAGGTGAACCGTCTGGTGGCCCATCGTTGGACCATTCGATTGGCGAGCCCGGCAC
>JAUXLW010000165.1 GCA_030623545.1 Acidimicrobiia bacterium
GACCCGGCGCGGCGGCGGTCCTTTCTCCGGCTCGATCTCATTGCTCCTCCTCCTCTGCGTCGGGTGTCACGATGTTGTCCCGGTCGGGCCATACGTTGGCGTGGTCGTCGTCGAGAGTTAGACGGACCAGCCGCTGCAGGTGCAACTCCTCGACGTAGTGCTCTGGCAATTGGAGCCGTCCAGTCCGATCAAGGATCACGAACTCCTCGGCGACCGTTTGATGTTTCCCGGCCGCGTCCAGCTGAGTAGCCCGCACAGTTTCGGTGCTGGTACGCCCGTCTCGAATAGCAACGGTCCGACTCACATGCTCGGTGACGAGCGGGTCGTGGGTTACTACCACCAGCGTGACGCCGAGGTCCTTGTTGACATTGCGCAGGACTCGAAATACGTCATTGGAAGTCATCGTGTCCAACTCGCCGGTGGGCTCGTCGGCCAGAAGCACCTCCGGGGAGTTGGCAAGCGCCACCGCGATGGCCACTCGCTGTTGCTCACCGCCGGACAACTCTGAAGGGCGGTGAGTGATCCGGTCTCCGAGGTCCACCAATTCGAGCAACTCGCCGGCCCTGGTGCGGCGCTGAGATGTCCCTTGCAGGATCATCGGCATCTGGACGTTGTCGATTGCCGATAGATACGGAAAGAGGTTTCGTGCGGATTGCTGCCAGATGAAACCAATCGTGTTGAGTCGATAGTCGGTGCGGTCCTTCCCCGACATAGCCATGAGGTCATGGCCGGCCACAGTGGCTTTGCCGGCCGAAGGAGCATCCAGGCCACCAAGAATGTTGAGCAATGTCGATTTGCCACTCCCGGACGACCCAACAATGGCGACTAGTTCCCCGGGGTCCACCAGCAAGTCGAGTCCCTGCAGAGCCACCACTTGCAGGTCGGCGATCTCATAGATCTTGACGAGGTTGTCGCAGGCGATGATTGAGTTGCTGCCGTATGCGGGTCGTGGGCGCGTTGCCGCCTGCTGCTGCAGCTCCCAAAAACTTGGCGTTTCGGTCATCCGTGATCTCCTATCCGGAGCACACTTCCCAGGTTCACACGATGGGCTCGATAACTGTATAGAGCCGTGGCCACCATCAAGGAAATGAGCACGGTGCCGGCCACGAGCAACACCGTCCCCCAGTCGACGAAGATTCCTATGGTGGCCTCCCCGCCGGTAAAGGGACCGAGATCGAGGCCGGGCTCCACCAGCCAGGTAAGACCGAGTGCAAACCCAATGCCAGACGCCGTAGCGATCAACGCCCACGGCAGCTGTTCGACGACGGTCAGAGCGGTGACCTGGCCGGACGACAGTCCCAGAGTGCGGAGAAACCCGAAGTCGCGTGTCCGCTCTGTAGCGGTCAGCGCGATCGCCGCGAGGGCCGCCAGAACCGCGAACAGGGTTGCCAGCACTACGGCGAGGCGATAGCCATCGTCGACGGCTTTGACTAGTGGGGCTTCGATGAGGTCGGTCAGCAGCTCCACTCGCGATATCACTCTGGTGCCCCCCGATTGGCTTTGCACCGTCGCTGATAGGGCCGGAGCGGCCGTCACCGGCGCCCGTATGTATTTTCGGGTCGGGCGTAGGTCGAAGGCAGGGGCCGCCGCCTCGAGGCCGGCACGGTCCAGGATGATGAAAGGCTCACCGGCGGCGAAGCCCGGGAACTCGTCGCGGGCTGCCAGCACGAGGATCGGTATATCCACCTGCCGGGGTCCTTCCACTATGAGAACCTGCCCGGTGGTCAAGCCAAGGCCGGGCAGTGTGGAGGACACAACTGCGGGGATTGGACCCTCGCTTCCTATTTGCGGCGTGACCATGGAATCCGGGAACCCGGGGTCGGCCGGGGTGCCGTTGGTGACGGAATCGTACGCGGCGATGTCCAGAGCGACCAGCGACACCCGGGGTCGGCTCGAGGCGGTGGCACCCCCGAGTCGGACCGACAGGACGGAGAGGTCGGCGGTCGCTTCGATGCCTGGCACCTCGGACATGTCGAGGCTTGCCGAGAGCGGCTCATCTGTGCGCAGTGACTCCAACAGGTAGTCGGCTCCGACGCTCTGCCAGCTGAGAATCTCCCGATTTTCGCTTATCGAATTGACCAGCACCGCACCGAAGATGGCGATTCCGATCGCCAGTAGCGTTACCGGAAGCGGGAGTTGGGCGGTTATGGACTGCCGGCGCAGTCGGCGGAGCCCGACGAAGGACACGACGTCCCTCCGGCGGGTACCGTACCGACCCCAGGCCCGGACTAGAAGTGGGTAGAAGCGAAGCAGCACCACTCCGAATGCCAGGGCAAGCAAGACGGGTACGGCCGCAAGCAATGGGTCGAACTCGCCGTTCTGGTCGGCTATCCCTCCACCCTGCAGGCCCCGGCGGCGGAAAAGGAAGAGTCCGCCGATGGATGATGTTGCCAGCAATCCCTCCATGACCAGGCGGCGGTTGGATCGTTTTGCTCCCGGGGTTTCGTCGCCAAGGAGCTCGCCGAGATCCCCCCGCAACAGCGGGAGCGCAAGCGCCACCAGAATCGCGGCCACGCCGACCACGCCAACCATTATCAGCGGGAAGACCAGCCCTGGCTCACGTGCGTCCACTGTGAGTTTGGCGAGCAGGTACCCGAGAACCGCGAAGGGGAGGAAAACGATGATCCCTTCCAGCAGCAAGGCGGAGCCGAGCTGACGGCCGGACGCCCCCCGGCTACGGGCCAGCGTTGTCGCGGCCCGCCGGCGACGCGCCGTCAGCGCGCCGAGGAGGGTCGTCACCGCGAAGACCAGGCTCACGAGCCCGGCCAACGCCAGGGAAAGGATTGAGACTGTGAGCGCCCGCTGCTTCGAATAGCTCTCGAAGATGCGCTCCAGCCCTGTAGTCAGACGCGGCTCGTCGATGCCGGCGCGGGCCGGTGAGCCAAGCTCGAGCTGGAGATCTTGCAGGCCGGCGTCGATCGCACTTACGTCACCGGCGTCGAACAGATCCGGATCGACAAAGAAGCGCCAGGTGTAATTCCACAGCACGGGCCGCGAGAGTGACAGCAAGCGCTGATAATCGTCAGGCCCGATTAGCCCGGTAGCAAACACGGTTACTGCGTCCGGGTTGGCAGCGTCGGTGTCTAGCGACGGTTGGTGGAGGCCGCGGTCGGACATCCAGTATTCGGCGTCCGGTTCGACAACGTTGATGATGCCCGAGATCTCGATGACGAGCTGGTACGACAGCTGGTTGGAGGGAACGCCTACCGTCAGAGGATCCCGGCGCTGCGGGCTCACCACAACCCGGTCTCCGACGCCAAGCTGCATCAGTCGAGCCGTTTCCGGTGTGATGCCGATCTGCAATACCGGAAGTTCGATGGGGGAAGCATCGTCGTCGAAGTCCACCTCCAGGGGATCGACCGGGGCCGGGAGGTTGCCTTCGGTGACGGTTATTTGTTCCTCGATTCCCTCCTGATACCGCAACCTGAGAACCCGGACCGGGGGGTCGCCGGTATCGCCGGGAAATTGGGCAACCTCGAACGTCTGCGTGTCCACTACATAGCGCTGTTGGCTGAGGATCCGCTGCAGCGGCTCAGGAAAGTCCTCGGCCAAGCTCTGTCCGAGTCGGGCGACACCGGCGAACACATCATCACCTGGAGCGACGGGAATGCGAAGGCCCTGTTCGATGATGATGTTGCGAGCTCGGGGACGGGCCGCCGAGACGGCCGTGTGCAACGCATCGTCCGATACCGAGTTGAGAAAACGTGGTGTGGCAGCCGTTCCAAATGCAGCCAACAACACGACGCCACCCAGGACCCACGGTGCGGAGCCATCGAGACGAAGCCGGCGCAGGTTGTAACCGACCAGCGCGAAGAGGGATGCCACGACTTACTCGCCCCCTGCCCTGAGGATTGCCTCGAGGCCGGAGCGCTTCAAAACCACCCCGAGAGTCACCACCGCGGCGACGAGCGCGCCCACTACCCCGGCTTCGAACCAAAAGATGGTGCGCCAGGGATACACGACAATGACGTCGGGGACGGCAGTTGTTGCATCCTGGGTCAGCGTGGTCAGCGGCAAGACGAACCAGACAAGCAAGGCACCCAGGGCGGTGCCGGCCACCAACCCGAAGCCCACGAGCACAGCGTTTTCGAGCGAGAGCCAACCGAGGAGCTGCCGGTTAGACAGACCCGCTGCCCGGAGCAGGGCGAATTCAGCTAGCCGTTCCCGGGCGGAAACGGCAGCATTGACGGCAAACCCGACGCCGGTGAGCACCGCGGCGGCCACAAATCCAAGAAATAGCGAGCCGATCGTGCCGCGGGCCACCGGATCGTTTTGGAGAGCCCTCTCTCGCTCTAAGAAGCTGTTGAGGACGGCACTCGAGAAGGGCTTCTCGGTGAGAATTACCCTGGCGGAGTC
>JAUXLW010000069.1 GCA_030623545.1 Acidimicrobiia bacterium
ATTCCCACGCCGGGTTTTGTCGAGAGCTTCAATGTCTCAGCAGCAGCCGCCGTCTGCCTCCATCACGCCTATCGCACGAGGATCGCTCGCGGTGCCCACGGCGACCTGTCGGATCGCGAAAGACAGCGCATGCGAGCCGCGTTCTACGTTCATTCCACTCGACACGCCGACAAGCTATTGCGGCATGCGCTTTCAATGTCTGAGTAATCAGTCGGTTCGGCTGGTGAGCGGCCGGTTTTTAGGGGGCTCGGGTTTTGCGGGGGAAGGTGTTGCCTTCGTGTTCCATGGTGTGGTGGCGTCGGCAGAGGAGCTCGAGGTTGGGGAGTTTGGTTTCTCCGCCGTCTACCCAGTGTTTGATGTGGTGAGCGTCGCACCAGCGGGTAGGCCGGTCACAGCCCTTGATGACGCATCCTTGGTCTCTGAGCAGCAGGGCCCGGCGGAGAGCTGGGGGGATGGTGCGGGTACGGCGCCCAACATCGAGTGGTTCGGAGGGGCCTTGGGTGATGATGCGGCTGATCCCGGCGTCACAGGCGATGCGACGGGCAGCCTGGGCGGTGATAACCCCGGTCTCATCCAACTCGCACGGTTTCCCAGCCCGGGATTCCAACGTTCCCAGGGACACCAGCAGCGAAATGTGCGGCTTCTCACCCCCCTGGGTGGGAGTGTCACCATGGTCGAGGTAGTCGCGGCACAACTCAACCAGGGAATCAGCCCGGCGTTGCTGGGGAGTGCGAGTA
Source organism: Acidimicrobiia bacterium (assembly GCA_030623545.1). Lineage (GTDB taxonomy): Bacteria > Actinomycetota > Acidimicrobiia > Spongiisociales > SHLN01 > JAUXLW01. Next base: position 738 of record JAUXLW010000069.1, read on the forward strand.
TCAGCCGGATCAGTCGACTCGGAAAGAGCCCCAATAGCGGTCAACACAATCTGGCCGCCTTCAGGGTCAAGATCGAAATCGCCTCGCACCATCCCCTCAAAAGTGGATGAAACGTTCAGTCGCCGCTGCTGGAACCGCTGCTCACAGTCGTCGTGGTAATGGTCGAGGGCTTGACGCCAATACTCAACCACCCGATAAGTGTCTTGGGGACTGAGCGGCTTAACCGCCTCAACCAACCCCGCCTCATGGTCGGCAAACACTCCCGGTTGGGCCCGACGGGCCGCCACCAGCTGATTAACAGTCGACACGCCAATATCACCAGCCACAAACGCCGCCCCCGTAGCCGGCATCAAACACAAAGCCCGGGCCCGGGCCAACCGCACCGTAGCTTCGCGCCCCGAAATGTTGCACCGGGCAGCCAACCACGCCGTCGTCGACAAAAACCCATGATCTCGATAGGAGCCTCGCTGATCAACAACAGCCAACCGGCGGGAACGCTGCGCACCAAGCCTCGTCATCTGGAGATCAATCTCCACCAGATCATCCTCGAGCTGCCGGTCCTCCAACCGTCCCAGATCCTCAACGGCAAACTCGTCCACAACTGAACGCAACGAGCTCACTTTCGACCTCTAACTCGACACACCCACAACCTATCACCCGCCTGAGACACAACCTCGAGAGGGATCCGGCTGAGCCGGTCGCTCCCGATGCAGATAGGATTCTGGGCGAGCGAGAGGGCCATCATGAGTGAACGAGTTGATCGGTATGAAAAGGCGTTGGCTGAGGTGGACATCGATGCTCTGGGAGAACTGCGCCATCCCGACTACGTCTGCTACTACCCGCAATCCGGTGAGCGATTGAGGGGCCACGAGAACTGGGCCGCGGCCCATAGGGACTATTGGCGCCATTTCGACCCGCCCGTAACCACTGTGAAGGGTGGTGAACGGAAGGCCGAGGTGATCCGCACGGCATTACCCCGCTTCATGCTGCCCACGCCGATCGTCCAGATCTCAGACACCGGCGATCTGGTCATCATGGAGGGCAGAGGGACGTGGCCGGACGGTAAGACCTACAACTGGGTGACGATCATTGAATACCGGGACGGCCTTGTCTGGAGGGAAACCCAGTATTTCGCCGAGCCGTTCGATCCACCCGAGTGGCGGGCACCGTTTGTGGAACTCGAGGCTGAGGAGGCGCCCGCGTAGGAGCCCGCTAGTGGAGGTGCCTGGACGGTCGAGCTGCCGCAGGGGAATCTGTGGAGAGTGGTTTGGCGATACCCAGGCGAACCTGGACCTCGGCTAGCTCCGTGTCGGGGCAACCGTCACTTGTCCACTCGATGAAGTCGTCGTCGACCAGGGCCAAAGCCGGCACGTGCTCGATTTCAAACGCCCGGGAAGCTTGGTAGGGACGGTCGTCGATCACCACGGGAATGGAGAAGCGGGATTCTTTCAGGAAATCCGCGGTGTCCTCGATGGTCTCCTGTGATATTCCGACAACGTTGACACCCGCCGTGCGCCAACGTGCCACCAACGCCAGCACATGACGGCAGCGTTCGCAGTCTGCGGCGAAGAACATCAACAAGGTGCGGCCCCGGAAAAACACCGGAAGCGGCGCCGCGCCCTTGCCGTCGTAGACGTCTGTATCGGGGACCGGCGCCCCGGGTGAAATCACAGCCCGGCGAGGAAATCGTCGCCCTCGTCGACAGGCTCCTCTTCAGTGGCAAGGCCGAGTTCGGCCTGCAGCCCGGCATAGCCCTTATCCTCGAGCTCGTCTGCCAGCTCCGGGCCTCCACTGCGAACGATCTGGCCGGCGATCATCACGTGAACCTTGTTCGGCGAAAGGTATTGGAGGATGCGGTTGTAGTGAGTAATGAGCAATACGCCGATCTCCGGATTGCGCATCGCTTCCACCGCCTCGGCCACCTCCCGCACGGCGTCAACGTCCAGGCCCGAATCAATCTCATCCAACACAGCGATGCGGGGTTGCAACACGGCAAGCTGGAAGATCTCGGAGCGCTTCTTCTCCCCTCCGGACAGACCTCCGTTGACCGACCGATCGAGGAACGGCCCGGCGGACAGGCGGTCGGCCGCGTCTGCTACCCGGGCACCGAGGTCTGCCCCGTCCGTCCGCTGGTCCGCAAGCTCCTCCAGCAGCTCCCGCAACGTCACCCCGGGGATCGCGGTGGGATACTGAAAGGCGATGGCTACCCCAAGCTGGGCCCGCTTGTCGACGGGCTCGCCCAACACCTCGGTGCCTCCCACCATCGCCGACCCCGTCACCTCATAACCGGGTTTGCCCATGAGGACGTGACACAGGGTGGACTTTCCGGAACCGTTCGGGCCCATGATCACATGCAGCTCGCCGAACGGAACCTCTAGGTCAAGTCCCTTGAGAATCTCGATGCTGCCAACCCGGGCGGTTAGCCCCTTGACTGCCAGGGCGGTGCTCATTCGTCCTCCTCTTTAGGCTCGAGCTCGACATAGACCCCGTCGTCCTCGACGACCACCTCATAGACGGGGACCGGTTTTGTGGCCGGAAACGAGGTTGGCTCCCCGTCTGTCAAACCAAACGCCGAGCCGTGGCGCGGACACTCGACCTCGGTGTCGAACAACTCTCCCTCCGCCAGCGAGGCCTCGGCGTGGGTGCACCGATCACCAATTGCATAAACCGAATCGCCGATGCGAAATACCGCGACGCGATGCCCTTCCGCCTCCACGCGGACCCCGCGGCCATCGGGCAAATCGACGAGTTTGCCGACGCTCACCCTCATTGCCGGCCTTCTTCCTGCGCCCGCACATACTTTTCGTTCACCGCGGACCGGATGGCATCGTTCAGCTCAGAGTGGGGCATACGGTTGAGAGCTTCCTCAAAGAATCCTCTCACTTGCAAGCGGTCAGATCTCACTCGATCAAGCCCCCGGCTCATCAGGTAATAACGCTGCTCCTCATCAAGCGGGCCCACGGTGGAGGCGTGCCCGCATTTGACGTCGTTCGCCAAGATCTCGAGGTTGGGAACCGATTCGGCGCCGGCGGCATCACCCAGTACCAGGTTGCGATTGGTCTGATACGCATTGACCTTTTGCGCCTCTTCTTCGATGCGGATAAGGCCGGTGAAGACGGAGTGGGCTTCGTCCTCGACTGCCCCCTTGAGGAACATGTTCGACGTGGTGTGAGGCGCCTTATGGGTTATGAAGGCCCTGTAATCGAGAACCTGTTCGTCCTCACCAAAGTACAGGCCACTTATCTCACTGTGTGCACCGGGACCAGCGAGCTCCACCGAGAAATGCAGCCGGCCTAATCGCGAGCCAATGCCGGCTTCGCCGTGGTGAAAGAATCCGTCGCGGCCGATGACCGCACGTTGCTGCCCGATGGCGGTGGTGCCATAACCCCAGGCCTGAACCGTCGTCAAAAGCAACCTGGCCCCGTCGCCCACTAACGCCTGGACATGGGGAACCACGTGGAAGGTGTCGTCCTCCGGCGATCGAAAGGTGACAACTACCGACAGCTCGGACTGGTCTTCGGCCAGTAACAGAATCCGCGGCAGCGACAAGGTATCGGGGGTCACTGCCTGAACATCGATGAAAACCGGTCGCGAGGACGAGCTACCTTTGGGAGCCACAACCAGCAGGCCATCATCGCCAAAGCCGTAATGAGCGGCGGCAAAGCGATCCAGGTCCACAGCGATAGCAGACTCCTCCGCCGCCGCCAGCTGCTCTGGAGCGGCATCCTTGAGCTGCTTGACGACCACTTGCTCGTCAGAGGTGGCACTGGTCACATAGCCGTCCAAAATCACCGCACGAGCGCCGGACTCGATTCGGTAGTCGCCGTCGGACATGGGGGCTCCAGGCTCGCTCGGCAGGCTCAAATCGTCGAGGCTGAAATCAAGGTCTACATAGCGCCACACTTCCTCGTCCGAGGTGGGCATCGGCAGCTCATCGAACAGCTCCAGACCCTGGTCTCGCCTGTCCGCGAGCCATGCCGAAGGCGCCTCATCCCGCGCGGAATCCTGGAGGGCGTGTAGTGGTTTCACAACTTCCGAAGGATATTGAGGAGCCAGGCAGTCACCAAGTGCTTATTTGGACTTCAAAAGATCATTGACTAGCAGGAAGACGGCATCAAACATCTCTTCGGTCAGGCGCCCGGTGAACGTGTTCTGCTGGCTTGGGTGGTAACTGGCAATCACCCGCGGCCCTGCGGGCACCACGACCTCAGCCAGGTGCGCAAACTTGGGGCGAGGCCGGGGCACCGCCGGGCCCAGCTGCCGCAGCAGTTCCACATACCCGATCTGGCCCAGGGCTACGATCACCTCGACCCTGGTGAGCAGCCTCAACTCGGCCGCGAGCCAATGGGAGCAGTTGGCTTTCTCATCGCTTGACGGCCGATTGGCCGGAGGAGCGCAACGGACACTGGCCGTCACGTAACAGTCGGTCAGCTCCAGACCATGGCCTCGATCCGTCGAAGACGCCTGATTGGCATAGCCCGCCTTCCATAACGCCCGGTAGAGCCAGTCTCCGGACCGGTCGCCGGTGAACATTCGCCCGGTGCGGTTGGCGCCGTGAGCGGCCGGAGCCAGGCCCACCAGGAGCAGACGGGCTCTGGGGTCGCCAAACCCTGGCACCGGGCGACCCCAGTAATCCCAATCGTGGAAGGCGGCCCGCTTCTTTGTGGCCACCTCCTCCCGCCAGTCCACAAGCCGGGGGCAGCGCCGACAATTGATCAGCTCAGCGTTGAGAGCCTCCAGACTCACTCGCCGGGCTCGAGCGCCGATTCAGTGAACCGGCTGCCGACGTTCCACAGGATCCAGCCGAGGTCGCGCTCTTCCACCGCGTCTATCTGGCTGCGAACCTCCTCCTTCCCATACGATCCGCCGCAACCGAAGGTGAAATCCTGAATCCACGGCCGGACGATGGCCGGCCCCGGAATGCGTGGCATGCCGTCGTCGAGAGCATTCCCCACCACCTCGCCCGGGTGGTCGTTGGGGCAGTCGAAACCAAACCAACCCGTTGAGTAATGGCTTGGATAGATCATGGGGCTTATGACATCGACCACCGCTGCCAGGTCTTCGATCTGCTGCCCGAGGCCCTGGTCCCCGGTGGAGGTCAGCACCACCGCGAAAATGTCACTGGCCACTGCGCACCCCATGGCATTGAGCCGTGACTTCGCCTCGGCGAGGAAGCTGGTTATTGCCACGCTGCGGCCCGAGGAGTCCGAGGGGCCGTCGAAAGTCGCCCGGTCGACCGGTCCGTCGGAAGGAAACCGCACATAGTCGAATTGGATCTCGTCGTAGCCGAGAGCACACGCCTCTTCCGCCAGCGCCAGCGGGTATGTCCATGAGTCCCGATCGGTGGGATCAAGCCAGATCTGTCCCCGATCGGTCTTCCAGGGCACGCCTAGCGCGGAATCACCGACAGCCAGCTCCGGGAAGGCGGTGCCGAGAAAAGTATCCTGGAAGGCAACGATCCGGGTGATGGCGTACAGGTCGCGCTCCTTGAGATCAGCCAGCAAGTCTTCGGGCCGATACTTGACGCTCACAGCCCCGATCTCATGGGCAGTCTCCACCCGGGTGTTGTAGAAGACGATCCCGGCCTCGTCCTTGGTGTCGATCACGACCGCATTGATCTCTGTGTCCTCGGCCAGACGCAACAGCTCGGCCCACCGTTCTTCATCGCCCGCCGCCGACCCGCCGGCGCGGACGGATTTGACCGTGCGGGGCGCCAATGCCACGGTTACCGCACCTTCGGTGCCATCCCACTCGAAGCTGGCCGGCTCGAAGGCCGCCCTCGAAACCGAAATCACACCCGGCAAAGCCCGGACCAGCTCGAAAGAGCCGTCTGACTTACTTGAAGCCACCACATCTCCCAGCGACACGGCAGCCCACGAAACCGCCTTGCC
>JAUXLW010000053.1 GCA_030623545.1 Acidimicrobiia bacterium
CCCGGCGCGAACGTCATCTCAATGGCCCGGTTGGTGAGTGGGTGGGTTTCGTTTGCCGTCAGTGCGTCACCCGGACCGGGAAATTCGCCAAGCAGATCCGCCGGGCTGAAAGAAGGGGAGGAGTACATCGCGAGGATCTCGCCGGTGGTTGGTTCGATGGCGACGATGGCACCAGCCTGGCCGGCCAATTCCCGTTGCGCCGCCTGCTGGACCGGGTTGCTAATGGTGAGCCGGATGCCTTTGGCGCCGGTTTCTCTGCCGAGAAAGGCATCAATGAGCCCTGAGATTGTGAGATCGCGGTCGCTCCGCAGCCCGGTGTTCCGTGCCTCTTCCAGGCCTGAATCCGCAAACAGCAGGGAGCTGTAGCCCACCACATGGGCGTAAAGGTCGTCCTCGGGATACAGCCGCAAGAACGATTGAGCAGAGTCGGGGTCGTTTACCGACTCGGCCAGGACGATCCCTTCTCGCGAGATGATGGGCCCTCGCTCGCGGGAACTGCGGGACGCAGCAAGTCGGGGGTTACGAACGTCGTCGCGATATCCCGGCCCGGCCACCACCTGCACGTAAGTCAGGTCGAGGACGAGCAAGCCAAAGATGGCCAGCAGGAAGAGAGCGAGGCGGCGGATCGGTGAATTCACATCGGTATTCCCTCGGTGACTGCCGTCTCGTGCGAGATGCGGGCCAACACCGCTATGGCGATCACGTTGGCCACGAGAGATGAGCCCCCGTAGGACATAAACGGCAGCGTGATGCCGGTTAGCGGAAGCAGTCTCGTCACCCCCGCGACGATGAGGATGGTCTGGAGAGCGATCGTTGCAGTGAGCCCGGCCGCCAGCAGCTTGCGGAATGGATCCCGGGCCTGGAGGGCAATGCCGAATCCGATCGTGACCAGTAGGGCGTAAGCGGCGATGACACCGATCGAGCCGACGAGTCCCGTTTCCTCGGCCACCGCAGCAAAGATGAAATCTGTGGTTGCGCTGGGGATGAAGTCGGGGCGGCCGAGCCCCAGCCCGGAGCCCGAGAGGCTGCCGCTCCCCAGGGCGAAGAGGCTTTGCGAGATCTGATATCCGGTGTCGGCAAAATCTCCGAACGGGTCCAACCAGACATCTATCCGGGTCTGGGCATGATCGAAGATGCGAGTCGCCGCCACCGCTCCGATGGCGAACAGTCCCCCGCCGGCGACGAGGTAGGCGGGCCGACCCGAGCCGGCGTACAACATGGCCACAAACACGGCCAGCAGAAGGGCAGACGCCCCCAGATCGCGCTCATACACCAGCACGACCAGGCTTACCCCCCAGGCCAGGATCACCGGCAACAACTGGCGGGGCTCTGGCAGGCGAAATCTGCCGATAGCTCTGGTCATCTCGCGTAGTGCTGCCTGGCGCGAGGCGAGGTAGGAGGCAAGGAATGCCACCAGGAGAATCTTGCCGAATTCGGCCGGCTGGAATTGAACGAGGGTTCTGTCGAAAGGAGTGAACGCCAGCCACAGGCGGGAGCCGTTTATTTCGACGCCGCCCAGCGGCCAACTTGCAGGCAAGAGGGGGAGCAGGAAGCAGATGATCGCTGCCGTCAAGAAGAGATATCGGTAGCGGCGCAGGAGGTCGGTTCCGGTGCGGCTCAATACCACGATGGTGGCTACTCCCAAGCCGGTCGCGATCAACAGCCACCACCTCTGCAGAGTGGCGGCCCGGGGATCGAGGCGAAATATCTCTGCCACCCCCACTGCCGTGATGATTGCACTCAGCGGCAGGAGATAGGGAGAGGCGTTAGGCGCCCATTGTCGAAGAGCCAGATGCAGGGATCCGAAGGAGATAGTGAAAACGAGGAACGTCAGCGCAGTCTGAGCATCGGGACTTCCCCCGCCGCTGACAGTTACTATCGCCACCCCGAGGGTGGCGAGCACCGCGGCCCCGCCCAGCATGGCCGCTTCGGCGGTACGAGTCACTCGAGAACGTCGACGATTGCCACTGTGATGTTGTCTTCTCCACCGGCCTGGTTGGCTGCCTCGATCAGCGCCCATCCGGCAGCCTGAGGGGCCGGTTGCTCCGACAGGATGGTGGCAATCTCATCATCAGAAATCATTGACGTGAGACCGTCAGAACACAGAAGGACTCTGTCGCCGGGACGCAGGTTGACGCGGTGATCATCCACCTCCAGATCCCAGCTGATTCCGAGAGCCCTCGTGATGACGTTGCGTTGCGGGTGATCCACGGCCTCCTCAGCCGTGATTTTGCCTGTTGCCAGGTATTCGGCGACCAGCGAATGGTCGGTCGTCACCTGCAGCAGTTCGTGGCGCCGGCTCAGGTAGAGACGGCTGTCTCCGGCATGACCAACGTCGAGCGTGCCGTCGGGCATAAAAAGCCCAACTGTGAGGGTGGTCCCCATGCCATGGTGGTCCGCCCGCGCCTCTCCTCGTTCCATCACGGCCCGGTTGGCCTCTCTCACCCGCTCAGCGGCGGCTGCTTCTGAGCCGGCGATGGTTTCGATGGCTACGGCACTGGCGATCTCGCCGGCAGCGTGGCCTCCCATGCCGTCCGCTACAGCCACGAGCAGGTCACCAGCGGAGTTGCCGTCCTCTTCCGGGAAGACCGCGTCCTCGTTGCTGTCACGCACCAGGCCCGGGTGGGTGGACGTGGCCCAGGTGTACTTCAACGGACTTCCATGATGGTTTTACCCACCTGTACAGAGTCACCAGTGTTTAATGGCATCGGCGTCGTGACCCGGCGTCCGTTGACATAGGTGCCGTTGGTGGTGCCCAGGTCGGCAAGCGTCATGGTCCCCTCTTCCATAGTCAACCTCATATGGAACGTCGAAGCGTAGGGATCGTCGAGAAAAAAGTCGGCCTCATCACTTCTTCCAATAATCACCGAGTCGGTGACCACCACCCGAGTCCCGGCTTGTGAGTCAGACCGGACCACCATCAGCTCGCCGGCTTGCGAGCGAGATCCGATGGCTTGCCTGCCGGCGCCGAGGTAGCCACCGATGGAGCGGGCTACTTGCCAGAGAAACAAGTAGAGCATCCCTACGAATGCAAGTTTGAGGAGGTTGGCGACGACTGCTGTCATTTAAGTCGGTCGGAAGCCGAAACGGGCCACGCCCAGCGTGACCGAATCTCCGTCGGTTAGAGCCGAGGGGCCGTCGATGCGGACGTTGTTGAGCAAGGTGCCGTTAGCGGACGCCAGATCCTGGATCCATGCTCTCCCGCCTTCCTGCCAAACCAGAGCCTGGGTTCGGGAGATCTCGGAATCACCGAGGATTACGTCGGCTCGCCGGGAACGGCCGATGATGGCGCGGTTGTGCTTGATCGGGACCCGGCGCGGACCGTGAATCTCGATGAGGTGCGCCCAGGGATGCAGCTCTCCCGGCACGATTCTGGCGTCCACCTTGATGGTTCCGCGGGTGATGTAGGGCTCGGTTGTCAGCGTGACGGCCGGCGCTCCCTCGAGGCGCCATCCCCGTTCGAATGCAGCTTCTTTGATAATCGTGTTGAGGCGGATTACTGCGTCGGCAGCGTCGGCTCCGAGATCATCAGGGCTGAGTGAAACCACAAACTGATTGGGAGCCGTTGGCCCCACGCCTGTTTCAGCGAGATTGAGCTCGCATTCTCTGACCAGGCGAATCGCGACCTCGAGTGGGTGCAATTGACCCCGAAATACCTTGGCTCCCAGGCCCTCGACCAAATACTCGATTCTGCGTTCAAGGCTGCGAGCCACGCTCATGGGGCGAGTTTAGGTTTGGCCGCTTGCTGTGCCTGCCTACTGTTCTAGTAACGGGGCTATAAACTGCCTCACTGTTCCCGGGCGAGTGGCGGAATTTGGCAGACGCGCAGGCTTCAGGTGCCTGTGGGCTTCGGCTCGTGGGGGTTCAAGTCCCCCCTCGCCCACGCCGTGGCATTTAGCTATTCCCATCCGCGGCGCCGACGCCGCGGAGTAGCGCTGCTCGCTCTGCTCAGCGTGGTGGTCGTCGTCGTAGTTCTCGTAACCAGCTTCCGAAGCGATCGGCGGGTGCTTGCCGACTACATCGATACCGCCCATCAGGCGGCAGTCGAGTCATCGGCCACCGCCGTCGACTTCGCGAACCTCATCGGGCGTACTCCCACTGTCGACCGCCAGGAGTTCATCACCACGTTGGCCGGGTTGCGCGCCACCATGTCGGGGGCCAATGCCGCTATCGAGGGGGTGGAAGCGCCCACGAGGGCCGCAGATGCGCAAGCACGCTTGGTACTGGCCAGCAGGAGTTGGTTGCGAGGGCTCGATCTCATTGAAGGGGGACTGCTCGACGCGGCCGACCGCCCCGGCGACGACGTACCGGCGATGGTCATCGAAAGGGGGATAGTCGAGCTGGCGGTGGGCGATCGCAGTTACGAGGATGCGGTTACAGAGCTCACTCTTCTCCAGTCGAGCTTGGACGTTGATTTCTCGAGCTATCCGGTGGTGGCGTTCACTCCCGCAAGTGGAATTCTCGGGCTGATCGCCGAGGCCCAGGCATCAGTCGGTCTTCCGTTGCGACGCGATGCCGCAATTACTTCTGTGGGATTCAATCCTCGCCGGCTCGGCACGACAGATTTGGGTGAAGCCATACTCCCACTCACCAGTGAGTTGGTGGTAACCGTGACGGTGCTCAATCAGGGAAACGAGGCTCTGGCAGAGGTCATCGTGGCCGTGACGCTGACGGGCGACCGCGCCGGGGCGGGGGCTGAAGACGCGCGGACGATCGACAGGCTGGTACCGGGGGAGTCGAGCACCTTCGAAGTGACTTTCGAAGTCGTTCCGGTCGTTCAGTACGTCCTGAGGGTGGCGGTCCCGATTGTGTCGGGGGATGTCGATGTCGAAAACAACACTCACACCGAGCGCTTCATTGTGAACGAAGAGGGCTAGTGCCCCGCACAAGTCCTCCGCGGGTCTTGCCCATCAACACTGCGGCATGACGGGGCACATCCGCCTCTGGCTACCATTTCCCGATGCTCGATGTAGCACTTCTACGTGATCATCCTGATGATGTTCGCCGTCTTCTCGAGAGGCGAGCGATTGCCGACGTCGACCTCGATGAGCTGATTGTCCTCGATGAGGAACGACGCCGCGTGCGAGCCAAAGCCGAGCACCTCCGGTCTGAGCAGAAGACCCTCGGGAGTCAGGTTCCCGACCTCGAGGGAAAGGCACGAGACGAGGCGATCGGCAGAGCTTCGCAGCTGGCTTCCGATGTCAAACAGGGTCTGGCCGACGCCGACGAGCTCGATGACCGCTTCCAGGCGATCTGGGTGCCACTTCCGAACCGCGTTCACGACGAGGTCCCGGATGGCAAGACCGAGGAGGACAACCTCGAGCTAAAAAAGGTCGGCGAGCCGCCGGTATTCGATTTCGAGGCCAAGGACCATCTCGAATTAGCCGAGGCGACGGGAATCATCGATGTTGAGCGCGGTGCCAAGGTGTCGGGATCGAGATTCGCCTATCTGCAAGGTCGCGCCGTCCTCATGGAGTTTGCTCTCGTCCGCTGGGCGTTCGATCGTCTGTCGGCTGAGGGTTTCATTCCGGTTGTTCCGCCGGTCCTGGTTCGCGAGCAGGCATTGTTCGGCACCGGTTTTTTCCCTTCCGACTCGGACCAGGTTTATGAAGTGGCGGCCGACGACCTGTTTCTGGTAGGGACCTCCGAGGTGGCGCTGGCGGCGATGCACGGGGATGAGATCTTCAGCTCCGACGAGCTCCCGGTTCGCTACGCCGGGTTCTCGACGTGTTTTCGTCGCGAGGCCGGAGCAGCGGGCAAGGACACCCGGGGGATCTTTCGGGTTCACCAGTTCGACAAGGTCGAGATGTTCTCATTCTGCGATCCCGACCGTTCATGGGAGGAGCATGAGTTCATCCTCGCCCGGGAGGAGGCTCTGGTCCAGGAGCTCGGTTTGCCCTACCGGGTGGTAGACGTTTGTGTCGGAGACCTCGGCGCGTCGGCAGCTCGCAAATACGATATCGAGGCGTGGTTTCCCAGCCAGGAGCGGTATCGCGAAATCACATCCTGTAGCAACACCACCGATTATCAGGCCCGGCGGCTCAAGGTCCGGTTCAAGGACGAGGCGGGTAACAACCATCTGGTGCACACGCTCAACGGGACCGCGGTGGCGGTCGGGCGGCTGCTGGTGGCAATCATGGAGAATTTCCAGCAATCTGACGGCACGGTGCGAGTGCCTGATGCCCTGGTGCCCTATGCCGGCTTCGAGAGCTTCTGAACAACCGACATTCACCCAGGAGCCGGGCATGACGGGCAAGGGACCTGATGTCTTTTCCGATATCGCCGACCGTTACGACCGGGTCAATCGGATCCTCTCCCTCGGCCGGGATCGGGCCTGGCGCCAACGGGCGTTGGAATTCCTACCGCAGGGCCGGGTGCTCGACCTCGGGGCTGGTACTGGTGCGGTCAATGTCGACATGGGTGAGAGGACGCTAATCGCGGCTGATCCATCATTGCCGATGCTCTCGAGAAACGACAGTCCGGCCCGGTTGGCGGCGTTCGGCGAGCGATTACCCCTGGCAGACTCGGTTCTTGACGGTGTCTTTTCAGCGTTCGTGTTTCGAAACCTGACTTCGGTGCCTGAAACCCTGGCCGAGATTCATCGCGTCCTCCGACCCGGAGCGAGCGCGGTGATAGTTGATCTGACCCGTCCCATTGGGAAGATGAAGCAGGGACTCCATCGCATGGGAAGCGCCGTTTTTGTGCCGCTAGTCGGCCGCCTGGCGGGGGCCCCATCCGAGTACAGGTATCTCAACGTCTCGCTCGACAAACTCCCATCACCCGAGTTGCTATTTGCCGGAGGCCCGCTGGCACTTGATCACACGTGGCGGATGGGTCCGCTCGGGTTCGTCTACGGGGCCGTCCTCAAGCGGGGCCGCTAAACCCGCACCGACCAGCGTTCTCCCCGATTTCACCACCAGCACATCGGTCAGGGGAGTTCGTTGGTTTCCCACTCGGCGTATCGATCATTGAGATCACCAACGACGTTGCCGGCGTTGTCGAGCACGAAAAACGGGGTTGATTGCTCGGCGGGGAGGTTTTGCACGGGAGGAAGAGGAGCCGCCGCACTGCAAGCCGAAGCCGTCACAATCAAAGTCACGAACACGATCCGGATGAAGCTCTTCATTGGAGAAACATCGGAGCGTATGGGCGGCACTTGAGAAAGTGTGTGCACCCGCCGTCGAACGTTTGACACCCAGGGCTCTTCGGGTCGCCTGCTCCAGCCGAGTGATCCCACCACACCCAGGAGCTGTCGCTTAGAGCTGCTTCCTTCCGGACCTGACCCGGTTCACGAAGCTCCTGCCGTAGGGGACCCGGCCTTCATCACCGCGTGCCCGCTGCCTTCTGAACAACGAACGTCCTCGGGCGGGGATTCGGTCCCGCATAAGAGGGTTTCGGGTACAGGGCACCCCTAGTGCCCCACTTAGCACACGCCGAAATCGTAGCGAATTACCATGGCGACAAGGAGGGGTCGCATAGTCCGGCCTAGTGCGCAGCACTCGAAATGCTGTGAACCGCGTGAGCGGTTCCGTGGGTTCGAATCCCACCCCCTCCGCTTTCTTTCTGTGCCTATGTCCTCCTGGGGGAGGACCGTCTGAGCGAAGCGAGGGCGAGGAGGGGGAGCCTCCAACCAAGGTGCCGAGGGTTTGGGGGTCTCTTTGGCCGATGCCGTCTTAATCTGGACCGTGGAGGGATGGCCGAGCGGACGAAGGCGACAGTCTTGAAAACTGTTGAGCCGGGTTAACCGGTTCCGTGGGTTCGAATCCCACTCCCTCCGCGGGAACGCTCCGCGTTCCTTTCGAGTTTGCCTTTGGCAAACTCGTGGCAGAGACTTCGGTGTTATTTCGTGGACGGCAAGTTCTCCTAGGTTGCC
>JAUXLW010000234.1 GCA_030623545.1 Acidimicrobiia bacterium
CCCAAGGCGGGACGGAGCTCGGCCAGCACTGACAAACGAGGACTCACCGAAAACTCCCAGCGTGTAGATCTCGTCGATGACGGCGTGAGTGCCGCGCCCCTCGCACCACGCAATGGCTTCCTCCAGCTCGGCTGCGCTGTACACGGTCCCGAGCGGAGTATTGGGGGTGGTGAATAGCAAAGCCTTGATCGGTCGATCGGCTTCGGCGAGCGCGGTATCCAGCATCTCAGTGGTCAGGCGAAACCCGTTGTCCGACGAGCAATGCACCGGCACAATGCCCAACCCGTCGCGACCTCCAGGTCGGGCCAGAAGCCCGAATAGCTCGGGGTGGGAACAAGCACTCCGTCGCCCGGGTCGCCCAATGCATAGAAGAGGGTCTCCAACACACTGCCGCCACCGGCCAGGACGATCACGCGGGCAGGGTCCAGGGACCTGCCAAGGAAGGTACGACCCATGAAGCCGGCCAGCCGGGTGCGGAATCGGTCCGAGCCGATCATCTCGTCGTAACAGATGGCCGAGTGAGGGATGTCCCGGGATTCGAACATCTTGGGCCGCAACAGATCTCAGACGAGCTTGTTCTCCGCCAGACACAGAGCCACGTAGCCGTCAGGGTTCGAGATGGCATCGTACGCACCCTCCCGGCGGTCGAAGTGCTCGAGCAGATATCGCGGCATGAGCGGTTGCTCCACCAAGCGCTTCCCCCGCTGTGAGAGCGGGGCCCGGGGGTCAAGTTTGTCCTTCCAGGCGCTCCCGCAACCAACGAATGTCGGCGGAGTGCTCAATGGCCTCGCCCGGCGTCTCCACCACGGCCGGGGCACCCGCGTCTCTCACCACTCCCGCCAGCAGCTCCCCTGGTATCTCGCCGTCGCCGAGATTGGCATGCCGGTCTCGACGACTGTCGAACGGATCGCGGGAATCGTTGCAGTGAACCAGGTCAATCCGGCCGGTCGCCGCCAAAACCCGGCTCACCACGGTTTCCAGGTCTTCGCCGCCGGCCCAGGCGTGGCAGGTGTCCAGGACGAACCCGACTCCGGTGTCACCGATGTGCTCCCACAACCGGGCGATGGTCTCCACCTCCCGGGCCATGGCGTTTTGTCCCGCGGCAGTGTTCTCGATCAAGATCGGTACGTCGGTTTCCACGATGTCCAGCGCCTTGCGCCATCGGGGGAACCCTTCGGCTACGTCCTCATCGTCGGTGACGTGCCCCCCATGAACAATCAGGCCGGCGGCGCCGATTTCAGCGGCGGCATCCGCCGCATCCTGCAAGTTCTTACGACTGGGAATCCGAATACGGTTATTGGCCGAAGCCACGTTGATGAGGTACGGAGCATGCACGTAGATCGGAATGGCGGCAGCCAACAGCTCCTCGGCATCCGCCCGCGAAGGCGGCTTCTTCCAACCCTGAGGGTCGCCGAGGAACATTTGCACAAGGTCGGCATCCTGTTCGGCGGCCTCGGCAAGGGGCTTGGCGCCCGCGACATGAGCCCCGATCAAGATCTTGCTCACGACGACTCCAAAAAGTCTCGGCCGGCCAGCAGGGCCGTCAATCCGCCTCCCACCACGAGAACCGTGGGAATCAGATAGAAGGCGTTGGTATCGACGCTGGAGATCAGCAGAAAGAAAGCGACCAGGACTCCGGCCAGTAGCACAGCCGCACCCACAAAGATCCGGGAACGGGCTGCGAATGCCCGCTTTTGGTCAAAGTGGTCGGAAGGATCGCCCTCAACCGGCGTGACCGACATCTGCTCCGGTTCGAGATCCACCACATATCCGGTCCCGGTGTGGCCTTCCTCAGCTGTAAACAGGACAGACACCTGGTACGGCCTGACAGAAAGCCCCCTCGTCCGTATGAAGAGGAAGTCGTCCACCAAAAGGCCACCCCACGGGTTGGAGGGAAGCCGTTCTGGAAACTCAAAGCGGAAGCCGACTGCCGGAGTTTCCTCGCCGAACTCTCGCAACACGGCCGGCGCCACCTCCAGGATTTCAGAACGTGGCACAACAACCCGCCCCCCGGCCGGCCCCATAGTGCCGGCAAACGAGACTCCCTCCTCGTCCACCGCCAGAATCTCACGGGGGAACAGCAGCTCCTTCAACGACCAGAGCAAGAGCCCACCCGCGGCGACAAGGAAAACCAAGCCCCATGCCTCTTCCGGTCCGTTGGATGTGATGCGGTCCAAGCTCATCTGGTCGGCCAGCCAATCAACCCGGCGTTGATACTGTGGAAACAGCCTGGGTATGAGCAACAGATCTAAGCCCAGGAGGAAAAAGGGCACTGCGAGCACAGCCACTGTCCAGGTACGGCCCGCTGATCGATAGACGCTGAGCGACATCACGTTGCAAGCAGGAGATCTTCTGGGGTCACCAGGGCTACATAGGGGATTCCCAGATCGGACATGATTTTGGAAACCTCACCGGTGCTGCGGTCGACCACCGCAATGGCCTGGACTACCTGGTACCTGGCGTTCTGCATCACCTTGATGGCTTCCACAAACGCCCCTCCGGTGCTGGTCGTGTCCTCCAAGACCGCCACCGCCTCCCCCTCTTCCAGCGGGCCGACGATCCTTCCCCCGAGGCCATGGGCCTTGGCCTCCTTCCGTACCGAAAAGGCCCGCAGAGCAATGCCGGCTTGGTGGGCCACAACCGCCGTAGCAATCGCGATGGGGTCTGCCCCCATCGTCAGGCCTCCAGTGGCACCCGCCGCCGGGTCCAGGACTCCCAACACAACCCGCCCGACCAGCGTGGCCCCCTCACCGGCCATAGTCGTGCGCCGGCCATCCAAATACCACTGTGAAAGCTCGCCCGACCGAAGCGTGTAAGGGCCATCGGTGAGCAAAGAGCGCACTCGTAGCATCTCAATCAAGGCTTCTCGAGAGTCTTCGAGGTTCTTCTGGAAATCCCTCAAGTTCTTCACCACCTGGACGATACTAAGAGCCGAGAGGTTTCCCGCCTCCCGTGTTAGCCCGAAAAGAGGCCCCTTACGGGGCCTCTTTTCTTTACCGG
>JAUXLW010000085.1 GCA_030623545.1 Acidimicrobiia bacterium
CTCCCGCACCTACAGAAGGCCTTGGACCTCAACCCGGACTTCGCCACGACGCACATGCACATGGGCATTTTCCTGCAACAGCAAGGACGATTTGAGGAAGCGATCCGGTACCATGAGCGGGCGCTCGCCTTGGACCCCGAGCTTACCGACGCGCATTACCATCTCTCGTTTTGCAGGAAGTCCGGCGAGACCGACAACGAAATGGCGCGGATCGAAGAGCTTTTACAGAATGAAAGTCTCCCGGGGCGGGAACGCATCCACCTGAGCTTCACCCTCGCCAAGATGTGCGACGACCTCGGGTTGTTCGACAAGGCATTCACCCACTATCGGGTGGCGAACGAGCTGGCCAAAGAGGAGAAGGAGTTCGACGCGGATGGCCACGAGGATCTCGCGACCCGGCTGATCGCGACCTTCTCCAGCGAATTCTTCGAGCAGAAAAGATCCCTCGGCTCCGATTCCGAGCTTCCCGTGTTCGTCATCGGCATGCTCCGCTCCGGGACGACGCTGGTCGAGCAGATCATCGCCAGCCACGGCCAGGCCTTCGGCGCCAGCGAGCTCGCGCACATCCCGAACATGATTCGCGATTTGCCAAAGACGCTGAACACTGCCACAGCCTTTCCGGAATGCGCCGGGCTCATCGACCGGGATATCGCCCGCCGCCTGGCCGAAGACCATCTCGAGTCCCTTCGCGCCCTCTCGGACGGGGAGGACCGCGTCGTCGACAAAATGCCGAGCAATTACCTGAGGCTGGGCATCATCGCGCTGTTGTTCCCCAAGGCTTCGATCATCCACTGCCGGCGCGACCCGCTGGACACCTGTCTGTCCTGCTACTTCCAGCACTTCCGGCGGGGCATCCAGCAGTTCTCGTACGATCTCGGCAATCTGGCCAGGGTCTACCGCCAGTACGAAAGGCTCATGGATCATTGGCGGCGCGCCTCGCCGGTGCCGATCCTTGAGGTCGCCTACGAGGAGCTGGTCTCAAACCAGGAGAAGGTCAGCCGCCAGATCATCGAGTTCTGCGGGCTCGAATGGGATGACAAGTGCCTGGCCTTCTACGAGCATGAGCGGACGGTCAGAACCGCAAGCCTGTGGCAGGTCCGCCAGCCGATCTACGCCTCCTCGGTCGGCCGTTGGCGGCACTACGAGAAGTATCTGGGGCCCTTGAAGGAGGCCCTTGGCATGTCGGCGGAGACACCTCCGTCGTGACTCGATAAGGAGCCGGTCCCTTGAACCGCAAACAACGGCGACAGGCGGTCAAACAGGCGACCACAGGGTTTCAGCCAGGCGCCGGGGCGGACCCTGGCGCAGCCGTGCACAGCGTCCTGGCCGCCGCCGCCCGTCACCACCAGGCCGGCCGGTTCAGCGAGGCCGAGGCCCTTTACCGGCAGTTCCTGCAGGCCCGGCCCAACCATCCAAAGGCCCTGCATCTGCTTGGCGTTCTCGCCCATCAGACCGGCCGTCACGAAGCCGCCATAGAGCTCATCGGCAAGGCGATCGCCGTGAACGACGCCGAGCCCGCGTACCACAACCATTTCGGCGAGGCCCATCGCGCGCTCGGCAGATTCGACGAGGCGATCGCCCATTATCGGCGCGCGCTCGCGCTCCAACCAAGGGACGCAGGCACGCACTACAACCTGGCGAACGCGCTCAAGGGCCAGGGCAAGCTCGAAGAGGCCGTTCGGGAGTACCGCCGGGCGCTCAAAATCCAGCCCGACTTCGCCGGGGCCCACAACAACCTGGCCAATATGTTGATGGAGCAGGGGAAGGCGGACGAGGCGATATCCCATTACCGTCGGGCGCTCGCCGCCAAGCCGGACGACGCAACGACGCACAAGAACCTGGCCAACGCCTTTTTCAGCCAAAGCAAGTTCGACGACGCGATCGCCCACTACCGCCAGGCCCTTAACATCCTGCCCAACAACGCCGAGATCCACCACAACCTGGGTGAAGCGCTGCGCCAGAAAGGCGAGCTCGAGGACGCCGTCGCCAGCTTCCAGCAGGCCGTGGCCATCAGGGTGGATTACCCGGAAGCCCTCTACAATCTCGGCCGCACCCTCAAGGCGCAGGAGAAGCTCGAGGAGGCGATGACGGCCCTGCGGCAGGCCCTGGCGGTCAAGCCGGACTTCGTCACGGCGCACTATGAGCTGGGAGCCTGCCTCAGCGAGCAGGATCGCGACGAGGAAGCGATCGAAAGCTACCGCCAAGCGCTGGCCACCAAGCCCGACCTCACCGAGGCGCACGCGAGCATAGGGCGCTGCCTCCAGAACCTTGGCCGGATCGCGGAAGCGACCGAAAGCTATCACCAGGCGCTGGCCATCAAGCCGGACATGGCCAGGGCGCATGCGGGTATAGGCCGTTGCCTCCAGATCATGGGCCGTTTCGAGGAGGCCGAGGAATGGTTCCGACAAACCCTCGCCCTCGACCCCGACGGGGTGGGTGCCTATCTCGGTTCGGTGAGCGGCCAGAAGTTTACCTCGGCAGACGAGGAAATTGCCCACCTCAAGGGCTTCCTTAACGATAAAGATCTCAGGCCGGCGCAGCACATCGGGGCGAATTTCGGCCTGGCGAAGATCTTCGACGATCTTGGGCGGTATGACGAGGCCTTCACCCATTATCGGGTGGCGAACGAGCTGGCGTATAAAGACATAAACTACGACGTCGAAGGGGACGAACGCCGCGTCGACGGCCTGATTTCGGCTTTCACCAAAGAGTTCCTCGAAAAGAGGGCATCCCTCGGGGTGGCCTCCGAGCTTCCCGTGTTCATCATCGGCATGCCCCGGTCAGGCACAACCCTGGTCGAGCAGATCATCGCCAGCCATAGCCAAGCCTTCGGCGCCGGGGAGTTGACCGAGATCAACCGCATGGTCCGCACCCTGCCGAAGACGCTGGACACCACGACCCCCTATCCGGAATGCGCCACCCTCATCGACCGGGAGGCCGCCCGCCGCCTCGCTGCCGGGTACCTCGAACATCTTCGCGGCTTTTCGAGCGACGCGGATCGGATCACGGACAAGGCGCCGGGAAATTTCAATTCCATCGGCTTGATCGCCCTGATGTTGCCCAAGGCCCGCATCATCCACTGCCGGCGCGATCCCATGGACACCTGCCTGTCATGCTACTTCCAGAATTTCAGGAGCGCCTTGAATTTTGCCTATGATCTGAGGGATCTCGGCCTTCACTACCGCCAATACCAAAAGCTCATGCAACATTGGCGGAGCGCCTCCCCAGTGCCGATGCTGGAGGTCTCTTATGAGGAACTGGTCTCGAACCAGGAAAAGGGGAGCCGGGAGATCATCGATTTCTGCGGGCTGGAGTGGGATGACAGGTGCCTCGCCTTCCACGAGCTCGAACGACCGGTCCAGACCGCGAGTCTCTGGCAGGTTCGCCAGCCGATCTACACCTCCTCGGTCGGGCGTTGGCGGCACTACGAGAAATACCTCGGACCGTTGAAGGAGTCGCTCGGACTCACCGAGACCTGAGGGCGCCTCGAGCAGGGTCGTTATCGGGAAAGAAAGGCGGTTGATGGCGGACCAAACCGGGAAACCAGGCTCTTCGCGGGACAAAGCGGCGCCCCGGGCGAGGACGACAAAGGCGTTGACCGCCGCCCTGGAGCACCACCAGGCCGGCCGCTTGCGCAAGGCCGAGGCCCTGTACCGGCGCATCCTGCAAAACCAGCCCGATAATGCCGACGCGCTGCACCTCCTGGGCGTGCTCGCCCATCAGGCCAACCAGCATGACGTCGCCATCTCCAATATCAGCAAGGCCATCGCGCTTGCAGGCGGGGTGGCCGTCTATCACAACAACCTGGGCGAGGCCTATCGCGCCCTGGGCAAGCTCGAGGAAGCGGCCTCGCACTACCGCCAGGCGCTGGCCATCCAGCCGGACGACGCGCGCGCGCTGTCAAACCTGGCGGACACCCTGGCGCGGCAGGGCGAGAAGAAAGAGGCGATCGCGGCCTACCGGCGGGCCCTGGCGATCGCGCCCGACTCGCCGCAGGTCCACCACAATCTGGGCAACGTCCTGGCCCACCAAGGCAAGGAGGAAGAGGCGATCGCCAGCTACGGCAAGGCGCTGGAGCTAAAGCCCGATATGGCGGCGGCGCATTACAACCTGGCGGGCGTCCTGGAGCGCCAGGGCAAGCCGAGGGAAGCGATTTCCCATTATCGCGAGGCGACGGCGATTCATCCCAAGGACGCCCTCGCCCATTCCCGCCTGGGAAAAGCCCTGGCGCTGGCCGGCGAAACGGGCGAAGCCGTCTCCAGCCTCCAGGAGGCGGCGACGCTTAAGCCCGATGACGCCGAGATCCATTTCGTCCTGGGCAACACCTTGAAGCAACAGGACAAGATAGAGGAAGCCATCGCGAGTTTCCGGCGGGCCACGGAGCTTGATCCCGATTTCGCCATGGCCCACAACAACCTGGCCAATACGCTGATGTTGCGGGACGACCTCGACGGGGCGATGAGCCACCTGCGGCGGGTCCTGGAGCTCGATCCCGACCGCGCCGAAGCCCATTACAACCTGGGGATCTGCTACCAGCAGCAGGGCCGCTTCGGGGAAGCGGTCGAGTGCCACCAGAAGGCGATCGCGCTCAAGCCGGAGCTCACCCGAGCCCATTACAACCTGGTGATCAACAAAAACTTCACGCCAGGCAAGGAGGCCACGACGCGGCTCGAGACTTTGCTGGAAAGCTCGGACCTGCCCGCCACCGAGCGCGCCAACCTTCACTTCGCCTGGGCCAAGATTCTGGACGACCAGGGATCGGTCGACGAGGCCTTCAGCCATTACCATGCGGCCAACGAGCTCAGGAGCAAGGAGGCCGATTTCGACACCGAGGCCTATGTCCAGTTCGTGAGCAAAGTGATTTCCGTATTTACCAAGGACTTCTTCGAGCAACGGCAATGGGCGGGCAGCGACTCCGAACTTCCCGTCCTCATCATCGGCATGCCCCGCTCCGGCACCACGCTCATCGAGCAGATCATAGCCAGCCATCCCCAAGCCTTCGGGGCCGGCGAGCTGAGCTATCTGACCCGCATGGTCGGCACCTTACCGGCAACCTTGAAGGCCTCGACCCCCTATCCCGACTGCGCGGCCCTTATCGACCACGAGACCGCCCGCCAGTTGGCTGAGGGCTACCTGGACCATTTGCGGGGCCACTCAGAGACGGCCGAGCGCATCACCGACAAGATGCCGAACAACTTACTGCGGCTGGGCATCATCGCCCTCATGTTCTCCAGGGCCCGCATCATCCACTGCCAGCGCGATCCCCTGGACACCTGCCTGTCCTGTTATTTCCACAACATCCCCCGGGTCTGGGATTACTCCTACGACCTGACCCACCTGGGCATCGTCTACCGGCAGTACGAGCGAATCATGGCCCACTGGCGGCGCGCCTCGCCGTTGCCGATGCTCGAGGTCGCCTACGAGGAGCTGGTCGCGGACCAGGAAGGGGTGAGCCGGCGGATCATCGAGTTCTGCGGGCTCGCGTGGGATGACAGATGCCTTGCCTTTCACGAGCACGACCGACCGATTCGGACCTTGAGCTTCTGGCAGGCCCGCCAGCCGATCTACACCTCCTCGGTCGGCCGTTGGCGGCAATACGAGAAATATCTCGACCCCTTGAAAGAAGAGCTGGGACCCGCCCCAGGCTGAAGCCGGGCGGTGCCGAGGCGGGACGCGCCCGTGACAAGAGCCCCAGCCGGCAAGCGCGCCCGGAGGGCCCGGGCCCGGTCGTCTGGTCGCCGTTTGTGTTCGCGGGCCGGCGATGCTATAGCCCCGGCGGCGGCGACTCCTCGATGACCTGCTTGATGACCTGAAGGTCACGGCCGGCGCCGGTCGGCCGTTAAACAAGAGGGCTTCAGACCGACACGATGAACCGCCTGCGCCTCATAATCTGCGTGCTTTCGGTCGTGCTCGCGGGCTGTCTCGCGGGCGCGCCGAAAAGCCAAAGAGTTGTGCTCTCCTATCCCTATGAGGAGGAGGAAGCGCTGCGCTTCGATGGATACCGCGAGCTCGCCGAGCGGCTTTCGCCCTCCTATGTCAG
>JAUXLW010000172.1 GCA_030623545.1 Acidimicrobiia bacterium
AACACACCATCTATCTCTCCCATCATGTGATAGAGCAGGACCAGGCCCGAGCCGTGCGACCTGGGGCCGACCCGCGAGCCGATGATGCCGCTCGAAGCCAGGAGGCCTTTGACTATGTCTGACTCGAAGTACTCGTCGAGGATGTCGGAGGCGCTTCCACCCACCAGCCTCACCGACGTTCAGTGCATGGGGGCCCTGAACCGCCAGGAGCCCATAGTCCTCAGACACATCGGCCACTTCGACCTTGCGGTTGCCGATCAACCCGGAGAAATGAGCCAGGTTGGGCTCGGCCGAGGTGAGCCAGGACCTCATTCTCACCGGTACGGAGGACCACTCCATCTTCGAGGAGGAACCCGGCGTCTTCACACCAGATTGTGTATTGGGCTTGACCAACGTCACAAGATCTGACGTCCCTGGCGAGCACTCCGGCCAGGAAGTCGGTCGCGTCCGGTCCGGAGATCCGATACTTGAAGAGCGGCGAAGTGTCGAAGACCGTTACCGAATTTCGGGTGGCGAAATACTCGGCGGTGGCGGAGTGCTGGTAGCGCTCGGCCACCAGGTAGCCGGCCCAGTTGTTCCACCGGTGGGTGGAATTGATTGGCGCCAGGCGTTCGTAAAACGGTGTCTCTCTCATCAGTATCGACAGTAGCCAAAGTGGCAGCTCTGCGACCGTTTGCCAGCGAGAGCGGCCACCGACATACTCATCATTGATGGCTCCGCCCCCCGCTCGAACGGTTCACGTCGTCGGCAGCGTTCCTGCCGACTCCACCAAGGATGCCCTCAGCCTCTTACGCGAGGAGTTGGGTGAGCGCCTTGGCCCCACCGTGCCCGACGGGCAGACGGGGAACCGACGCAACTGGATATACCGAATCGTCGAGGGTCTCCGCAGCCATCCCGCCCTCGAGCTGGTGCGGGACGGTGCCTGGAGTGACTACTCCGATATCCCGGCTTTCCGCGTCAGAAGGAGACGCCGGCTGCGGTGGCTAGACCTGGATTATTTCACCGCCCTCGAGCGGAGTTGGCCCGACTTCGTTGAGTTCAACAGCGGAGGAAATCGACAATTGCAGGTAGGCATTCCGAGCCCGGCCGGGCTGGCCTATGTGACGTTCGGGATGAACCCGGCCCGGGCCGCCCCCAATCTGGCAGCGTTTCGCGAGGCCACCATTCGAGAGATATCGGCCATGCACACTCGAACCGGGGGAGAGGTTGTGTTCCAATTGGAGCTCCCGATCGAACTGGCCACCATCTCGCGTCTCCCGCTCGGGGCCCGTGGCCTGGTGGCTACCCGTCTGGCTTCCGAAGTGCTGCGACTGGTGCAGACTGCTCCCCGGGGAGCGCGTTTTGGCCTCCACGTATGCCTGGGGGACCTCAACCAGCGAGCTTTGGCCAACCCGCAAAATACTGGCCCTGCCGTCTTGCTGGCGAACGCCATCATGGCTGATTGGCCGCCGGGGCGAAGTCTCGAGTACGTCCATGTCGGCCTGGCCGCCGGCTCAGAACCGCCGGCTCTCGATCCCGATTACTACGCACCACTCAAGACGCTGTGGATCCCCCCGGAGGTGCGATTCATCGGGGGCTTCATCCACGAAAGGCGCTCTGTGGAAGAACTACTCATGATCCGCGACGAGCTCGAGCATATTCTCGAGCGGAACATCGATGTGGCTGCTTCTTGCGGACTCGGCCGCCGCGATTCCAATGCGGCCCGTCAGAATCTGCAGTTAGCGCGGGTAGTAGCTGAAAAGGGGGAAAACTGATCGTGTCTCCCGGAGGCAACTACAATGGGCCGCTCCCCGGGAGGAAGAAGATATGACCCTCACCCATCTGCGAACCGAAGCCTCCGTGACCCAGCGTCGGCAGCTGGGTGACGTCATCTCCGTCCGGATCGCGCTGGCGGGGGGAATACTGTGGGTCGTCCTGGTTGGACTTGTCTTCAGCATCGCCCCCGAGCCCGTCGGTGACCCGACGGCAGTAGCCGTGACCGTTTCCGTCATGTTCGAGTTGGCGCTCATGGGTACGCTGGCAGGGCTCCTGGCACTCCGGCGCTGGGGTCTCCTGGTCTCAATGGGGGCCGCCGGCGTCATGTTGGCCGCAGCCGCACTGTGCTCGCTCGGCGGCCACACCGGCGCGTGGTTGGTGGCGCAATATCTGGCCGCAGCTACGTTGTTCGTCGTAGGCCGGGCAGCATTCCGCCAGGCTTAGCTGAGCCGATCTAGCGCGTTGAGGGTCTGGTCGACCTCTTCTTCCGTGCTGTAGTGGACGAATCCAATTCGCACCAGTCCACCGGAATCCGCCTGGCCCAGGCTTCTCATCACTTCAACCGCGTAATAATCGCCGTCGGTCACATAAATGCCTTGCCGAGCGAGCTCGACCGCCACATCACGCGGCTTTTGCCCGGGGAATTCCAGCGCAAATGTCGGAGTGCGCCTGCCTTCCCGGCGGCCATGCAGCTTGACCCCATCCAGCTCGGCCAGGCCCGAAAGAAAGCGATCACTGAGCCGGCGCTCATGTTGGCCAATCTCTTCATACGCCGATACGAGCTTCTGACGCCGGTCGTCACCTTCCCCGAACGCCGCCAGGTAGTCGACGGTGGCGACAACGCCGGCGATGCTCTCGAAACTCTGTGTGCCCGTCTCCCATCTGCCGGGACCGGTATCTGGAGCTGGACGCACCTTATAGGCGGGGAGGGTCCGCAAATGCTCCCGCTTGCCGTAGAGGAGCCCGATGTGGGGCCCGTAGAACTTGTAGGCAGAACAGACAAAGAAATCAGCGTCGAAGGCGGCGACGTCGGTCGACTCGTGCGGAACATAGTGGACACCGTCAACGTATACCAGGGCCCCCACATCATGGGCGCGGCGAGCTACCTCGGCCACGTCAACCACGCTGCCGAGGGCGTTGGAAGCGGCCGTGACGGCCACCAACCGGGTGGAAGAGCCGAGGGCAGCATCGAGGTCGTCCCAGTTGATCCCGAAATCTTGAACACCGACCCACTTCACTGTTACGCCCCTCTCCTCCGCGGCCCGAAGCCACGGGGCGACGTTGGCGTCGTGATCCAGCCTGGTCAGGACGATTTCATCGCCCGGCTGCCAGGTGGAGGCGATTGCCCTGCTCACAGCGAAGGTGAGGCTGGTCATGTTCTGCCCGAATGCAACCTCATCCGAATTGGCGTTGAGCAGGTCGGCCACCGCGCTGCGGGCATCGGCCACCACCTGGTCGCTTTCGGCACTCGAGGAGAACGGGCCCCCGAGATTGCTTTGCCCCTCGGCCAAAGGGCGGCTCATAGCATCTATCACTGTTTGGGGAACCTGGGTTCCACCGGGACCATCCAGGTGGATAACGGGCTTGCCGTCCTGGCGGCGTAACAGGGCCGGAAACTGAGCTCGTACCTTGTGAATATCCATGACTGAGACCCTAGCGATGGCGTCACAGGGCCTCTCCGGGCAGAATCGACTCATGATGCCTCTTGCCGGATCGCTCTTGATTGCCATGCCGGATCTGACCGACCCCAACTTCAGCCGTACCGTGCTTTTGGTGCTTGAACACGATGCCGGTGGCGCGGTGGGCGTTGTCCTCAACCGGCCGAGCGAGCTCAGCCCCTTTGACGACCTGCCGGCCTGGGCCGACCTGGTGGCACTACCCGCGGTGGTATTCCTGGGCGGCCCGGTTGAGCCGGATGCCGCTGTGGGCCTGGCCGCAGCCGATGACGAATCGGGCGTCAACGGGGTACGCGTTGTGGACCTGTCTTCTGAGCCGGGCGAGCTGGCGGTTGCTGTGCGGATTTTCGCTGGGTATGCCGGTTGGGGACCACAACAGTTGGAAGCTGAGCTCATCCAGGGCGGCTGGATTGTGGCCGGAGCGGAACCGGGGGATGTTTTCACCGACGAGCCCCGGGAGCTGTGGCGTCGGGTCGTGCGCCGCCAGCCGGGCCGCGTATCGATGTACGCCAACTTCCCCGATGATCCACAGTTCAACTAGGAGGGTGGTCGGTGATGCCGTTGCGTAGATCGGCGGTCGGGCGCGCCAGTCGCAAGGACGAGGTTTCGGCACTCCTCGGGTGGAATGGCGAGACCGAGGACGCTGCGAGTGGTGATGACCGGCCGTCGAGATACGTGACATGCATTGCCGACCGGCCTCCTAGGGTGGTCGGGGGAGCTCTGTCTGCCCTGTAGCATGCTCTCGAGAAGCAA
>JAUXLW010000210.1 GCA_030623545.1 Acidimicrobiia bacterium
CCCAGGATCAGCAGCATCGGAATCTGGCCATGCGGGTTGAGGCGGCCTCGCCACCAGGCGTAAGGAACCAGGACCGCAGCCGCGATCAACGCTCTCGCCTCGGATACCCGGGTCGGAGCGAGGTTGGAGAAGACGTCGGCGGCGATAGCCCCACTGACGCCGTACAGCGCGGCCGCCGTCAGCGCCAGGAAAATCGCCGGAGCTGCCGGGAGCTCAGGGCGGGACATCAGCCGGGCTCAACAGGCTGGCCTGTGGTCAACCCAATCCGACGCGGTCGTTGAAGGCTTCGATCAACTCGTCGATGGGATCGACCAGCGCCTGAATCGATGTCCAATAGTCCGGGTCGTACCACTGAGCCTGGATCTCATCAAAGGTCTTGCCTTGCTGCTCGACCCACGTGTAGTACTTGAGATTGTGGATTCGCTTGCGGTCGTAATACGAAAGCTCGTGAACGTGGTCAATGGCGGTCCCCAGCAGGTAGCGATGGTATGAAGCTGCGGCATCGAGCTTGACGTACTCACCCCGCTCGTCGTTGAGCTCGGCCAGGCGGCTGCCGTACATCTCCATCGAGTCCGTGCCCACGGTGACGATCACATCGCTGGAGCCGAGCTCGTAATACTTAGCGAACTTGATGGCAGCCAGCATGTTGCCGACTCCCGAGATCCCCAATAGGGGCAGGCGCTCGATGAGGTCGGGCTTCACTCCCTGGTCGATCAGGTATGAGACTCCCTCGGGCTCGTTGAAGAGTCGGATAAGGCTTATGGTGGCCTCATCGTCCAGCCCGATGGCCATGTCCGTGTTGCGGACGTTATGGACCCAGGGAATGTGCTTGTCCCCGATTCCCTCAATCCGGTGCTCACCAAACCCGTTGTAAAGAATGGTGGGACACTGGACTGCTTCGCCGGCGGCGATCTTCGACGTCGGATAGGCCTGTTTGAGGTAGTCGCCGGCGCCGATGGTGCCGGCCGAGCCGGTAGTGACCGTTAGGCCCTGGAATACGTCACGGGGACCGAGCGCACCCTCGATTACCTCGGCCATCGCCGGACCGGTGACGGCGTAATGCCACAGGTAATTACCGAACTCATCGAACTGGTTGAAGATCATCAGATCCTCGCCCGAGGCTCGCAATTCGTTGCACTTGTCGAAGATTTCTTTGACGTTGGATTCCGAGCCCGGCGTCTTGATGATCTCCCCGGCAACGCCTTCGAGCCATTCGAAGCGCTCCCGGCTCATGCCTTCGGGGAGGATGGCAATCGACTCGCACCCGAGCAGGTTGGAGTCGTAGGCGCCACCCCGGCAATAGTTGCCCGTGGAAGGCCAGACCGCCTTGGTAGTAGCCGGATCGAATTGGCCGGTCACGAGCCGGGGCACCAGGCAGCCGAAGGCTGCTCCCACCTTGTGGGCTCCGGTTGGGAACCACTTGCCCTCCAAGACCAGGATCCGCGCCTGAGTCCCGGTCAGTTCCGGGGGCAACTCGAAGAAGTTGACCGCCCCGAAACCGCCCCCTTGAGCTGCCGGCTCGTTGTGCCAGTTGATTCGAAACAAATTGCGAGGGTCGAGGTCCCACAGCCCGACGTCCTTGAGCTCACTCTTGACGGAGTCGGGGATCAGCGACGGATCGCGCATCTGCTTGAAAGTCGGGACCCGAATCGACCTGTCTCTTGCCACGTCAACGGCCGAGGAGAGAGCTTCATCTTGCACGGTCAGGTCGATCATCAGGTTCCCTTCATTGCTTCGCGAAGCGCATCCAAGCTCGGTTCGATGCGCATGGGCTCGGTGCCGGCACTGGACACTGCTCGCATCGCAGAGGCGATGTCCTTGAGGCCGTTGCCGGTTGCCAAGACTACGACCCGGTCGGATGACCCGACAAGGTCCTCCCCGGCGGCCTTCAAGAGCCCGGCATAAGCCGCAGCTCCAGCCGGTTCGGCGAAGACGCCTGAGCCCCGGGCCAATGCCGGAATGGCGGACAGAATCTCCTCATCAGTTACCCGCAGGTAGACGCCGTCGGTCTCGGTTACCGCTGCCAGGGCCTTGATGCGGTCCCGGGGCAGGTCGGCACTGATCGAATCGGCAACTGTGTCGGCGGCGATCGGAGCCTTCGTCAGCACATCCTCACCGCTCTCGAACGCCTGCACCATGTAGTCACTTCCTGCTGCCTGGATACCGAAGATGCGCGGGCTGTGGTCGATCCAACCAAGAGCCACGGCGTCCTTCATCGCCTTATGAACCCCGCCGATGATGGAGCCGTCCCCCACACTCACGAACACGGCATCCGGCACCTGCCAATTGAGCTGCTCGAGTATCTCCAGGCCGGCCGTCTTCTTGCCCTCGGTCATGAAGGGGTTGAACCCGGTGTTGCGGTTGTACCAACCGAACTCTTCGGCAGCCGCCATGCAGAGTTCGAAAGCTGCGTTGTAGTTGCCCTTGACCAGGGCGACGGTGGAGCCATAGGCAAGAAGCTGGGTGACTTTGGCCTCCGGGGCCGACTCCGGCACGAAGATGACGTTGGCCTGTCCGACACTGGCTGCCAGCCCACTGAGGGCGGCGGCGGCGTTGCCTGTGCTGGCGGTGGTGACCACGTCGGCGCCTAACTCGGCAGCCTTCACCAGTGCCACGGCACTAGCCCGGTCTTTGAGCGAGCCGGTGGGCTGGCGCCCCTCATCCTTGACCCACAATCGGGCTACGCCGACGGCAGCGGCTAAGCGGGGAGCGTCATAGGTTGGAGTCCCTCCCACCGTCAACGGCGGGACCGAAGCGCCAGGGTCAACCGGCATGAGCGCCCGGTAGCGCCACATGGTGGGGTCAGACTCCTCGCGCAAACTGTCCGGACTGATCCGCGTGCCGACAAGGGAATAGTCGTAACGAACATCGAGAATGCCCTCGGAGCCGTGGTCCGGGCAGACGTATTTGTTGTCGGCCGCCGGGTAGGACTTGTCGCAAACAACGCAAACCAGGCCGGTGACATGGTCGAGCCGGGTCACGGAACTATGCGAGTCCCGGTTTCGCCTGCCAGGGCCCGCTCGAGATTCTCGGGATTGGTGATGAGCGCTTCCTTGCCCCCGGCCTCGAGGAACTGGACCACGGCCCGCATCTTGGGAGCCATGCTCCCCTCAGCGAAGTGCCCGCCATCGTCCAGATATTGCTTGACCTCAGCCAGGGTGAAGCTATCCACCCACTCTTGCTCGGGAGTGCCAAACCGGAGCGCCACCTTCTCCACCGCCGTGGAAATGATGAGCAGGTCAGCATTGATCTCCGAAGCCAGTAGCGCCGAGGCCAGATCCTTGTCGATGACGGCTGCCACCCCATAAAGATCGCCTTTCTCGTCGGCGACCACAGGTATCCCCCCACCACCGACGCAGATCACAACCACCCCGGCGTCCATGAGTTGGCGAATCACGTCGATCTCGACGATTCGTTTCGGCTGCGGCGAGGCCACCACCCGGCGCCAGCCACGCCCGGCGTCCTCCATTACAACCCA
>JAUXLW010000080.1 GCA_030623545.1 Acidimicrobiia bacterium
CGTTGCGAGCCAACCCCTCGATAGTCGTCACCGAACTCCCGTCCGCCTGGACCGCCAACACCGTGCACGACTTCACCGCCGCGCCATCAAGGTGGACCGTGCACGAGCCGCACTGACTCGTATCACAACCCACATTCGTGCCAGTAAGACCAACCTCATCACGGATCAAATCCACCAACAACATACGCGGTGGGACATCCCGCACAAAACTCTTGCCGTTTACTTTGATTGATACTTCCACTGCGCTCCTCCGTGTCGATCCTCGCACATGGACTCTAACCTTCAAGAGATGGGCAGGTCGCCTCCGGGTGGTCCTCGCCCGAGACGACCCACACGGCGCAAGCCGTGTGGGTTTCCCTATCAAATGGCGAAACGTAACGGTTTTCAGGTTGAGCGGAGGGCTTGGAGTTGACCGTCGGGTGGTCTGGGGGTTGGTGAAGTCGTAGCGGCGTAGACGTTGCAGTGTTCGTGGCCGGCGGGTGAGAGCCGGGTACCTGTTCGTCTCCGATGTCGTGTCCATCGGCGAGGGGATGTCCACAGCCCGCACTTGTCGACCAAAAAGGACCAGCTGGTCGGGGTGTGGGCTGGGGCCAACAACGTTGAACTCGCCTACATGCCCACCAACGCCTCGTGGCTGAACCGGATCGGAAGGCCAGTTCCAAGCCCTCCGCTGCTTCGCTCTCAACGACACCGACCACCAACAGAACTCGATGATCCGCCGCTACACCAGATGGCGTAACCACAACCCTGACAACGCTGAACTACGCGCGAACTCGCGAACGTTGCCTGACACGGCACAAACTGGCACCGGCGCTATCGGCGGCCGAGGCCTTGCTCGGGCGCGCCTACAAGAGCCGCCCGGTTGCCGAGGGTTCCAGGCTGCTGCTCCATCTCAAAGTGGGCGAGGCCGATCTCCTCGAACGGGAACGTCTTGCCGAGGCACGGGTCGATATCGCCTGCGATGACGAGGTCGTTGTAGGCCGTGGCCTGCTCGTCGTTGGTCCCGTGGGAGCCCTGGAACCTCTTCTGGCGCACCCAGTGGTACCGGAGGTCGACCGTCGCCGAGTAGCCCGTCGTGCCTGCGCAAATCACGACCATGCCGCCGGGCTCGCAGGCGAAGATGCTCGTTGGGACGGTTGCTTCTCCGGGGTGCTCGAACACGATGTCGGGGTTGCGGCGCTCGCCGAGGACCTCCCAGATCGCCTTGCCGAACGCTCTGGCGCTTGCCGTCCATTCCTTCTGGCCGGCAGCGTCCTCCCAGTGGGGGGGGACACCCCAGTGGTCGAACCGGCCACGATCGATGTAGCCGACGGCGCCGAGTCGCTTGCAGAACTCACCGCGCTCGTCGCTGGAGACAACGGCGACGACCCGGGCACCGCGTCCGGTCGCGAGTTGGATGGCCTGGCTGCCGAGACCGCCGGATCCGCCCCAGACGAGAACCACGGAGTCCTCGCCGACGGTATGGCCCTCCCATCCAAAGAGCATGCGATAGGCAGTCGCACCGACGAGGGTGGGTGCCGCGGCCTCCTCCCACGTGAGATGCGGCGCCTTAGGCAGCACCTGATGGTCCTGGGCGACGCAGAACTGGGCGAACGAGCCGAAGTTGGTGTCGTAACCCCAGATCGCAGCGGAAGGGGCGATCATCGGGTCACGACCCGGCTGGAGCCACGGATCGGCCGGGTCCCACCAACCGGGATGGGTGATGACCTCGTCACCGATCGCGACGCGGTCCACCGCCTCACCGACGGCGTACACGATGCCGGAGGTGTCGCTCCCACCGATGTGGAAGTCGTGGGGCTCACCGCGTCTCTCGCGGAGAGCGATGACGTCGACAGGGATCCCCCTGGCTGCCCAGACATTATTGAAGTTGATCCCGGCAGCCATCACGGCGATGAGTACCTCGTTGGGTCGCAACTCTGGTACCGGGATCTCCTCGACCGCGAACGAGGTGCGGGGATCGCCGAACCGCTCCTGCCTGATCACCTGGGCGTACATCGTCGAGGGCACTTCGCCGAGAGGCGGAAGCGTTCCCACTGGAACAGGACTCGATGTCACCGCTCTCCTCCCTCCGCTCGACGGCCGGTATTACGATGCTCCACGCTACCGCTTTCGGCGGAAAGTGTAACGTCCAGTCGGCCCTGCGTCCCGGCGCAGGAGGAGAGTTTCTTGAAGCTCGGAAGGCCGCGCAACGTGTCAAGTAGTCGTCGAGGATGGCGATTCTCATTACATCTACCGATCTGACAGCGGCGATTGCGGAGTACAGATGCTGCGGCCGACCTGGAGAACCGTACTCACTGGTTGAGCTCGCACGTCCAGCATCGACGAGCACGGCCTCGTTGGCCCTCCCGGTCCACAGGGCGAGCCGGGCAACCTGGCATTCGCCGGACAGTCGTGTCCGGCAGGTGAGTTCGTTTCCGGATTCGATTCAGCCGGAGACATCATTCGCGGAGACCTCAGCTCCTGGTATCCCCATGCGGATGGCGACGGATTTGGCGACATCGCCGCCACGGCTGTGAGAGCCGCCAATCAACCGTCCGGCCACGCCACCCCGGAAACAGGAGAAAACACGAGGTCATCAGCAAGACGGCAAACCACGAAAACCCCACACAGAGGTGCCCTGCGGAAATCAGGGGGGCACACAAGGAAGAGGCTCTCTCGAGATTTAGGATCTGGTGGGTTTTCCCCATTAGGGGTTCGAGTCCCTCCACCCGCACCTTCCTTTGAGCGAACAACACCCCGCCTACTCGAGGCCCAGCTCTCGCTCCTCCTCGACCCGGGGCTCGAGTTTTCGATCCTGGATGGTGCGGACACAGGAATTCCAACGCAAGATGGAGAGGTCGTTGCCCGCGGGCCGAATAGCGGCCGCCCTCTCATACCAGTCCATCGCATCCCGGAAGCCTTCGTAAGCGAACCCCCGGGCCGGGCCCCGATTGAGAAATGCCCGCGCCTCACGCTCGGAGATGATCCCGGCGTAATAGGCACGCTGATACTCATCATCCAGCCCGTCCAGGTGCTCACGGGCGGCCCGGGGCGAGCTGACCGAACTGCTCTGCCCAAACTCATCGGTGAGCGCCAGGATGAGCGTCACAATCGCCCGCTGGTTGTCTGGCTCGACCGCCAGAATATCCCGGCATATGCTCTTCGCCAGAGCCGGCTGCTGGAGAAGCCGGTAATGCTCTGCCATTTCCACCGCGGCCGGAAGACCGTCCTGCGTGATCTCTTTGAGCTCGAAATCGTCCGGTTCTACCGACGCTTGCATTACCAGGCCACTCTACAGTCGGAGGACGAACCACCCGCATACGACGGTACCGATAGTCGCCAATCCATAGAAGAGCCATGCCCGCCGCCCCAGCCATGGAAGACCCAGATCCACCAGGGCATACCTGAAACGGTGAGCTCCGTGAAAGAGGCTCAGCGACACCAGCAGGAACAGGTAGGCACGGCCCAGGGGATGCCGCACAGCGTCGAGGAGCTCCTCCTCATCGAGCCAGTCGGCCGCCACCGCGATGCTGGTCAAGAACACGGTCACCGGCATGAAAAACGCCGACATGACACCCCCGGCCGAAAACAGCAGCCACCACAGCGGCGTTGCCGGTCTGGATTCGGCGGTCACTTCAACACCAGCCATGCCAGCACCGCCGACGCTACAGCCCACCCCAGGTAGTTGGCGCCGGCGATGAGCCGCGGGTCGACTTGTTCGTCGTCCCGCCAGAGCACCAACACCTTCGGGGTGAGATTGATCCACGTGATCGAATGAAACAAGAGAGCGGCCAACACGATCGCGTGCAGCACCAGGCCTACCGGACTATCGAGAGCATCGAAGAGCCCTGAGAAGGAGCCGGGATCATCAGCCCGCCAGATCACCACCATGAGGAAAAGGGCATAGGCCACAACGAACACGCTGGTGAGCTCACGGAGCATGAAGACCAGGTAGGTTCGCTTGCGCAGCCACCACATGGCCGGCAGCTTGCGAACGTAGTGCCTATCCACCGGGCAACAGCATCGACTTGACCCAATCGGTGGCGTACGAGAGCTTCGCCATCTGGATGGCGCCGGCCGGATCGACCTCCTTGGGGCACACCCGGGTGCAGTCGCCAACGTACGTGCACTCCCAGATACCTTCATGACTGGTGACGACGTTCGCTCGTTCGGCCTTGCCTCCATCGCGTGAATCGAGGTTGTAGCGCTGGGCCAGCGCCAGCGCCGCCGGGCCGATGAAGGTCTCGTCGAGCCCGTAGACGGGGCACGCTGAATAGCACAGCATGCAGTTGATGCACATGCTGAACCGCTTGTAGGCCGCCAGTTGCGCCGGCGACTGTAGAAACTCGCCTTCTTCGATCGGCTTGGGGTCGGCGGGCACCAACCACGGCTTCACGGTGGGCAGTTTGTCCATGAAGTCTTCCATGTTGATCACGAGGTCACGAGCAACCGGGAAGTGGGCGAGCGGTTCTATGCGAATGGGCTCGGGGTGAAACTCGTTCACAAAAGTCTCGCAGGTGAGCCGTGGCTCACCGTTGACCATCATGCCGCAGCTGCCGCACACGCCCATCCGGCACGCCCACCGGAAGCTCAAGGTGGCGTCGACCTCTGCCTTGATGTGGTTGAGAGCGTCAAGCACCACATCGTCGTCCCGATATGGAATCTCGTAGCGCTGAAAGCGCGGCTCGGTTTCCTCGTCGGGGAGAAAACGGAAAACATCCATCACCACCGGTCGACCCGACAGGTCCGAATCAGTCGGTGCCATAGGTTCGCTTCCCGGGGGGCCAGCGGGTTATCACGACGTCGCGGTAGTCGATCCTGGGGTCGCCGTCGGTCTGGTAGGCCAGCGAGTGGTTGAGGAAACGCTCATCATCCCGCTCGGGGTGGTCGGTACGCTGATGGGAGCCCCGCGACTCCGTCCGGGCGAGGGCACTGTGCGCAATCGCCTCTCCCACATCCAGCATGCACTCCAATTCGAGCGCTGCGGTCAATTCGTAGTTGAAGGTCCGGCTCGTATCGGTCAGCTTCACGTTCTCGAAGCGCTGCTTCAAGTTTCGGATCGTGTCACAGGCCTGCTGGAGAGAGGACTCGTCACGGAAGATGCCGGCCCCTTCCTCCAGTGCGTCGCCAAGGCTCGACCGCAGCCCGGCGACTGTTTCGCCTCCACCGGCTCCGGGCGATAGCCATTCCGTAATACGCTGCCTCTCGGCTTCCTGCTCGGTCCGTAACGCAGCCAGCGAAACGTCCGGGGCTTCGCCGGCAAAGCGGGCGGCCGACCTGGCGGCTCTGGCGCCGTACACCAGCAGCTCAGTCAGGGAATTCGAGCCCAGCCGATTGGCGCCATTGACGCTGACACAAGCACACTCGCCGGCGGCAAAGAGCCCCGGCTGCAATGTCCGGGCCTCCACGTCGGTATCGATTCCCCCCATCATGTAGTGGACCACGGTACGCACCGGAATGGGCTCGGTGACGGGGTCGATTCCAACGTAACGTACGGCCAGTTCCCGCACCATCGGGATCTTCCTCGTGATGGTCCGCTCACCCAGGTGTGTCAGATCGAGGTTGACGTAGTCGCCGTGCGGTCCCTCGATCGTGCGCCCCTTCTCCCGCTCGTGGATAAACGCCTGCGACAGACGGTCACGAGGGCCGAGCTCCATTGTTCGCTTTTGCGGGTGGTGGGGATCGTCAAGCTCGAGGGGCTCGCCGAGGTCGTAATCCTGCAGATATCGATAGCCGTCCCGATTGACGAGGACGCCACCTTCTCCCCTGGCCGCCTCGGTAATCAGGATGCCGGTCCCCGGCAAACCGGTCGGATGATATTGGACGAACTCCATGTCCTTGAGTGGAACCCCGGCCCGGTAGGCCAGGGCCATGCCGTCACCGGTCTTGATGTTCGAATTCGTCGTGAATGGGTACACCCGCCCGGCCCCACCGGTGCAGAGGATGACGGCTCTGGCGCCGATGGCGTGCACTTCGCCGCTTTTCAGCTCGATAGCAGTCACCCCGTGGGGCCGGCCATCCTCCAGCACCAGGCTCGTCACAAACCACTCGTCGTAGCGGACGATGGAGTTGAACTTCAACGAGGTCTGGAAAAGGCTGTGGAGCATGTGAAAACCCGTCTTGTCGGCCGCGTACCAGGTCCTCTCGGTTTGCATGCCGCCAAAGGGCCGCACGGCAACTTCGCCCTCCGGCTCCCGGCTCCAGGGACACC
>JAUXLW010000110.1 GCA_030623545.1 Acidimicrobiia bacterium
ATCTGGCGGCCCCGCTCAGGATCGCCCACAGCGGCCGCTGGGCTTGTCGTCGTCGCCGCCTGAGTCGTGGAAGGAGGCTGGGTTGCAGTGTCGCCGTCGTCATCCCACACGCCGCCACCAACACCGCGACCAGTAACCCGGCCGACACGACAATCCGCTTGACCATGACCCCTCCCGTCGCGCTCATATGGACCCTATCAACACTCCACGCTCCAGTTTGAGACGCCGCCGGGTTCCCCCAACTCAGCCTCGACCCGTCGGTTCGATGCGCTTAGTCGGAAGGGCCTTGGAGTTCCAAGACCTAACTCGTGATGGTCCCGCCGTCGATTACGATCGTCTGTCCTGTGACGTAGGACGCTGCTTCGGACAACAAGTACACGGCAGCTCCGGCGATCTCGTCGGGTTGGGCGTGACGTCCGAGGGCAGTGCGGCTCACTACGTGGTCTCGTAACTCGTCGCTCTCGACGATGGTTGCTGCGAACCGGGTCTCGACCAGCCCGGGGGCAATGGCATTCACCCTGATCCCGGCGGGGCCCAGCTCATGCGCCAGCGTCTTGGTCATGGAAATGAGCGCCGCCTTGGTCATCCCGTAGACCCCCTGTAAAGGAGCAGCCTGGATCCCGGCAATGCTGGCGATGTTGACGACCGCGGCGCCGGGCGGAGCCGGCTGCTCGACGAAGGCCTGGATGGCCGTCATCGGGCCCTTGAGGTTCACCTCGATCGTCTTGTCGAAGGCGGCTTCCTCGATACCGAGCAGCGGCCCGAAATACGGGTTGGTGGCGGCATTGTTCACCAGACCGTGGACGGGCCCAAAGGCTTCTCTGGCGGCTGCAAAGAGGGCCGCTACCTCAGCCGGCTTGCCAACGTGGCAGGCCACCGCTCGCGCCTTCCCTCCAGCTTCGGCAATGCGCTCGGCAACGACATCGAGCCCTTCCTGGCGGCGAGAGGCCAACACCACGCTGGCTCCCGCCCGGGAAGCTGCCACGGCGATTTCCTCGCCTATGCCCCGGCTGGCTCCGGTGACGATGATGCACTTGCCTGCCAGGCTGATTTCTGAGGTCACAGCGGCACCCTACCTTGCCGGGGAGGCCCCTAGGCTTGAGGCACGGAAGGAGATTCGAGATGCGGATCGAGAAGGACTCAATGGGTGAGGTGGAGGTTCCCGCCGACGCCTACTACGGAGCGTCAACCCAGCGGGCCCACGACAACTTTCCTATTTCCGGGATCACATTTGGTCGCCGTTTCATATGGGCTCTGGGAGTCGTCAAGGCCGAGTCGGCCCGGACGAATTACCAGCTTGGCACCTACCCCGAGGACATAGCCGATGCCGTTGCCGCCGCCGCCGACGAAGTGGCCGACGGCACCTTTGACGACCAGTTCGTGCTCGACGTCTTCCAGACCGGCTCGGGGACCTCAACCAACACCAATGCCAACGAGGTCATCGCCAACCGCGCTTCCGAGCTTCTCGGCGGTGAATTGGGTAGTGGCCTGGTCCACCCCAACGACCATGTCAACCAGGGGCAATCGTCGAACGATGTCATCCCCACTGCCATACACATCGCCGCCGTAGCCGCCATCCGCGATCAATTGCTACCGGCCTTGACCGGGTTGGCAGAAGCCCTTGACGGCAAGGCAAGCGAATTCGATCACATCATCAAGTCGGGACGGACCCACCTCATGGACGCCACGCCCATCCGCCTGGGTCAAGAGTTCTCCGGCTACGCCGCCCAGATTGCCAAGGGCCGGGGGCGGGTGGAGGCAGCGCTCGGTGATCTCGAGGAGTTGGCACTCGGCGGCACGGCGGTGGGCACCGGCATCAACGCTCCGGAAGGTTTTGCGGCTGCCACGATCGAGCGGATTGCCACCAGGACCGGTTACCCGTTCCGGGAAGCCGAAAACCACTTCGAGGCTGCCGCCGGCAAAGATGCGGCGGTGGCCGCTTCGGGAGCCTTGAAGGCCGTGGCCGGCTCCATGTTCAAGATCGCCAACGATCTCCGCTGGCTTTCCTCCGGTCCCCGCACCGCCATCGCCGAGATCAAGCTTCCGAGCCTGCAGCCGGGCTCGTCGATCATGCCCGGCAAGGTGAACCCGGTGATTCCTGAAGCGGTGATGATGGTGGTCGCCCAGGTCATGGGTAACGACACCGCCGTCACCTGGGGAGGCGCCAACGGCAATTTCGAGCTCAACGTGATGATGCCGGTTATCGCTCACAATCTCTTGCAGTCCATCGAGTTGCTGGCCAACGCCGCTCAGGTCCTGAGCGAGAAGTGTGTTGTCGGCATCGAGGCCGACGAGGAGCGAGCCCGGGAGTTGGTGGAGCGCAACATAATCATCATCACGGCGCTGGCCCCCCGGCTCGGATACGACCTGGCTTCTGAGATCGCTAAGGAGGCGTTCGCCAGCGGCCGGGGCGTGCGGGAGGTTGCGATAGAGAAGTCGGGGCTCAGCTCGGAAGAGATCGAAGCGGCCCTCGACTTACGAGGGATGACCGAGGGTGGTGTGGTCTCGTAAGAGGCTGGGCCGGCCTTCTAGAAGCAGTTGGTGCCCGTCTGTCGCTCATTCGGCTCGTTCAGAGGGCAGGCATTACCTGAGTTGCGAGGCGCTCCATGAGATCTACCTGAGCGTCAAAGGAAAGCCCTGGGAAGTAGGACCTGGCCACGAAGCGAAGCGGCACCGGCACGCGATCCTGTACCGCCTGGAATTGCTCTGCCACCTCGGCACCGGTGCCGAGAAACACCATGCGTCGGAGCTTGGCTTCCATCTCAGGGTCGAGCGGCGGTGGTGCGGGAGCCGGGCCGCTGCGAGTGGCTGAGGCTTCCATGTCCCCATACTTCCAGCGCTGGGCCCAGACGTGGTCCCGCATGAGCTCCCAGGTCTTTTCATCGCCGGGGAGGGCAATGGTGTAGTACCACCACTGGAATTCGGCCGGATCCCTGCCGGCTCGCTCCAGTTCGTCAGAAGCCCATTGGACTTGAGCCACCAGCTGATCGGGAGAGGCGTTTGAGAAGAAGCCGTCCGCCAGCCGGCCCGCCCGGCGCACCGCCGGTTCGGCCCCCCCGCCGATGAGGACCGGAATAGCCGGCTCGGGGACGGGGCGAACCGCCACCGGGGGCAGGTCGTAGATCTTGCCGTGATGATCGAGTGGCTTTCCAGACCAGGCCTGGGGAAGAATCTGCAGGATTTCCTCCATGGCCCTCCCTCGTTGCTTCAAGTCGGCTCCGAGCGCCTCGAATTCGGCGACCATCCACCCCAGGCCCAGCCCCAGAATCAGGCGCCCCCGGCTGATCAGTTGCACGGTGGCGGCGTCTTCGGCCAGGCGCAGCGGGTGGTGCAGGGGAGCCAGGAGAACCCCGGTACCGATGTCGATCCGCTCTGTCCGAGCCGCCATAGCCGCGCTCACCGGCAGGAGAGAAGGCATGTAGCCGTCATCGATGAAATGGTGCTCTGTGGTCCATACCGACGAGAAGCCGAGGTCCTCGGCGATCACCGCCAGTTCGATCGCCTCCTGATAGACCTCAGTCCAGCTGCGCTGATCGCCTGGCGTCAGTTGAGCCGATACGAGCCCGAAACCCAGACCGTGGCTCATTCGTCTCCAGCCAGGGCCTGCTCCAGTGTGGCCCAGGGAAGGTCGGCGCACTTGACCCGGACCGGAAACTTGCGCACCCCTTGCAGTGCTTCGAGATCTCCGAGCACGGCTCCCGGGCGCTCCGGATCGATCGGGAGACTATCGGCCTCCTCAATCGACATCATTGCTTTGAAGGCGTGGACCAACTCGTCCACTTCTTTGCGATCCCGGCCGATCAGAGCCTGGGTCATCATCGAAGCCGAGGCCTGGCTGATCGAGCATCCGGCACTGACGGCCGCGATGTCGGCGACGGTGTCGCCATCGAATTTCAGCTCGACGGTGACCTCATCGCCGCACAATGGGTTGTTGCCCTGAGCTTCGGCGTCCGGGTTGTCGAGGTGATCGTGATGGCGCGGGGCCCGATAGTGGTCGAGGATTACTTCCCGGTAGAGCTCGTTAATTGACATCAAATATGTCTTTGACTTGCCCCAGGCCTTGGATGAGGGCGTCGACCTCGGACCGATCGTTGTAGATGTAGAAGGAGGCTCTGGTGGTGGCGGTGACGTCGAGCGAACGGGCCAGGGGGCGAGCGCAATGATGGCCTGCCCGAACGGCAATGCCCGCCTGGTCGAGGATGGTGGCTATGTCATGGGGGTGGACGCCCTTCAGACTGAAGGCCACGGCCGCCCCGCGATGGTCGACGTCGGTCGGACCATGAATTGTCACTCCCTCGACTCTGCCCAGCTGGTCGATGGCGTAACCGGCTAGATCCACCTCGTGGGCGCGAACTGTGTCCATGCCCAACTTGTTGAGGTAATCGATGGCCGTCCCCAGGCCGATGGCCCCGGCGATGGGGGGAGTTCCCGCCTCGAACTTATGGGGTACCTCGGCCCAGGTCGAAGTCTGGAGCTCCACCTCGGAGATCATTTCGCCTCCACCCTCCGCAGGCTCCATCGCCTCGAGTTGCTCCAACTTTCCGTAAAGGACGCCAATGCCGGTTGGGCCCAGCATCTTGTGCCCGGAGAACGCCAGAAAATCAACGTCGAGCTCGGCCACGTCAAGTGCCAGATGCGGCGCAGCCTGGGCGGCATCCAGAACCACGATCGCCCCGACACCATGGGCGGCATCGGCGATCGGGCGGATGGGGTTGATGGTCCCCAACACGTTGGACATGGCCGTGACCCCGACCACTTTGACGCGTTCGTCGAGTAGCTCATGGAACGCGTCCAGGTCCAGCAGGTAGTCGTCGGTGAAAGGGACGTAGACCAGTTCGGCCCCGGTGTGACGGCTGACGATTTGCCAGGGGACGATGTTGGCATGGTGTTCCATCAGAGTCAGAAGGATCCGGTCGCCGGATTCAAGGTTGTCCAGTCCCCACCCGTACGCGACCTGGTTGATTGCGGAGGTCGCACCCCGGGTGAACACAACCTCGCGGGCGTCGGCGTTGATGAACTGTGCCACCTTCGACCTGGCATCCTCGTAACGCTCCGTAGCCTCGGTGGAGAGGCCGTAGGACCCCCGATGGACATTGGAGTTGCTGTTCCTATAGAAGTCGGAGATGGCCTCAATCACCTGAGTGGGTTTCTGCGAGGTGGCGGCCGAATCGAGATAAATCAGCGGTTTGCCATTCATCTCCCGCTCGAGAATGGGGAAATCGGCTCGCAGATGGGCCAGGTCGATCATGCCGGCGCGGGGGCCCGGTATCCGTCGTAACCGGA
>JAUXLW010000204.1 GCA_030623545.1 Acidimicrobiia bacterium
ATGAACCCGGCTTATCTTGCCCGCATAGCCTTGCAAAAACTCGGTCTCAAGCGGGCCCCGCTGGTCCCACCGAACGGTACGGAGCCTGTCGAGTCTTACGGCTGAACCACAGCCGAAGAGCAATGAGAGGGCAGAAGCATTGGTAGGTGCGTCTGCGGCTGCTGGGGCTGATCGGAGCGGACGCGAGTTGGGTTGTAGCGTCAAAGGGGTTGGATCAAGCCGAGCGCTGCGCGCGAAGCACGAGCGGTCTCCATTGCGGCGGCAGCAGGTTCGAGCCGGGCGCCATGTCGCGAGCTCGTTGGTGATCGCCCGGGTCGGACAAAGGCAATACAGTGCTACAATCCCGGTGCCGATTTCCGGCAGGTTTTCCACGTGACAGATACCAGCAAGATCATTAGTGAGTTCGGGGTGCACGCCACCGATACCGGTTCGCCGGAGGTGCAGGTTGCCTTGATCACTGATCGAGTAAGGGTCCTTACCGAGCATTTGAAGGTCCACAAGAAGGATCATCACAGTCGGCGAGGGCTCTTGATGCTGGTCGGAAAACGGAGGCGACTCCTCAACTACCTGCAAAATCAGGATGTGGAGCGCTATCGCAATCTCATC
The DNA here is from genome assembly GCA_030623545.1 of Acidimicrobiia bacterium. Taxonomy (GTDB): domain Bacteria; phylum Actinomycetota; class Acidimicrobiia; order Spongiisociales; family SHLN01; genus JAUXLW01. Next base: position 607 of record JAUXLW010000204.1, read on the forward strand.
GCCAAGGTGAGTTTGCGCCGGTAATCAACCTGTGGCCCACGGGTCGCACACAACAGGAAGAGGGCTGGATTTGTTGTCAGTGGTGATTCCTTGCAAGCGCGAGGGATGATTACTGGTAATCGATCCGGCGCCTCTCCAGATTGAAAGGAGAGACGCATGTCTGAACACAGCGTCAGCGGCAAGATCGGCAATTCCGAAATAACCATTTCGGCCGGCAGAGTCGCACAACAAGCAGATGGGGCGGTCATCGTGACGCTCGGGGAGACCGAGGTACTCGTTACGGCTACTGCCTCCCGAAAATTGAGGGAGGGAGCCGACTTCTTCCCGCTAACGGTCGACTGTGAGGAGCGGATGTACGCCGTGGGGAGAATCCCCGGCTCGTTCTTCCGCCGCGAGGGGCGTGCCACAGAGCGCGCCATTCTCACGTGTCGCTTGATAGACCGGCCGTTGCGCCCGTCGTTCAAAGAAGGCTTCCTGAGCGAGACCCACATCATCGCCACGATTCTTCAGGTCGACAATGAGAACGCCTACGACGTCGCAGCCCTCAACGGTGCTTCGGCGGCTCTGACGATTAGCCCCATCCCCTTCGAGGGCCCGATTGGCGCCGTTCGGGTCGGGCTCAAAGACGGCGAGTGGGTGCCACTCCCGACATACACCGAGCTTCAAGAATCGGTGTTCGAGCTAACCGTCGCAGGAGTGCGCAACAGCTCAGGTGAGATCGACATCGTCATGGTGGAAGCCGGGGCAACCGAAGATGGCCTGCGCCTCATTGAGGCCGGCCAACCACCCAGCGATGAGGAAGCGGTGGCTCGCGGGCTCGAGGAAGCCAAGCAGTACATCGGCCAGCTGATTGACCTGCAGCTGGAACTGGCTCGCAACTTCGATCCACCCGAGGTGGACTGGCCGCTGGTTAGCGATTACACGCCAGAGGTGTTCGACCGGGTAGCCGGTGCGATTGGCGATCGAGCCGACAACGTCATCGGTATCACCGACAAGAAAGCTCGCAAGGAAGTCCAGGACGAGCTCAAAGAGGCCGTGATGGCCGAGCTCACGGATGAGGAGACCGATCCCGAGGAGGTCCGCCAATTGGAGAAGGCCTTCCGGGCGGTGATGAAGAAGAGCATGCGGGAGCGGGTTATCAACGAGGGAGTTCGCCTTGATGGACGGGCTCCAGGGGAGATCCGGCCGCTCGAGGCCGAAGTGGGCGTTTTACCGCGGACTCACGGATCCGCAATCTTCAAGCGGGGTGACACTCAGGTTCTAAACGTGTCGACTCTCGGCATGCTGCGCATGGAGCAGATGTTGGACACCATCGCCGTCGAGGAATCCAAGCGGTTCATGCATCACTACAACTTCCCCCCTTACTCCACCGGAGAGACCGGTTTCATGAGGGGACCGAAGCGTCGCGAGATCGGACACGGGGCGTTGGCTGAGAAGGCCTTGCTTCCGGTCATTCCAGAGGCCGACGATTTCCCGTACGCCTTCCGCCTGGTTTCTGAGGTTCTGGCTTCGAACGGTTCCAGTTCGATGGCCTCAGTGTGCGGTTCCAGCCTTTCGTTGATGGATGCCGGGGTTCCCATCATGGCGCCGGTAGGCGGCATTGCTATGGGCCTCATTTCTCACGAGGGAGGCTTCGTGACCTTGACCGACATCCTCGGAGCTGAGGATGCCCTCGGGGACATGGACTTCAAGGTGGCCGGAACGGCCGACGTTATTACGGCGCTGCAGCTCGACACGAAGATCGAGGGGTTGCCTGCCGAGGTGCTGTCGGATGCTCTGGCTCAGGCCAAAGAGGCGCGTCTCAAGGTGCTTGCGGCCATGAAGGATGCCATCGATGGTCCTCGCGAGGAATTGCGGGAGTACACCCCGCGGATCGAAGCGGTCCAGATTCCTCGCGACAAGATCGGCGAGATCATCGGTCCTAAGGGGAAGATGATCCGGGAAATCGAGGAAGAGACCGGTGCCACGCTCGATATCGATGACGACGGCACGGTGCGCGTGGGAGCCGCCGACCAGGCTTCGATGGAGGCTGCCCGCGAGAAGGTGATGATGATTGCCTTCCCGCCGGAGCCCGACCTGGGTGTCGAGTATGAGGGCGAGGTTGTGAATATCACCAAGTTTGGTGCGTTCGTGAACATCCTCCCGGGCCGGGACGGCTTGTTGCATATCTCCAAGATCGGTGGCAACCGGCGCATCGACAACGTCGAAGACGTGCTCAGCCTGGGCGACAAGATCCAGGTGGTTGTCAACGAAATTGACCGCAACGGCAAGGTCAGTCTCAACATGGCCGGGGAGGAAACTTCCGACGATGGCGATGATGCTCGCTCCCGGGACGACAGTGACCGCGGCCGCGACCGCGATGGCAATCGGGATCGAGATCGCGGTCGAGACCGGGATCGCGGTCGGGATCGGGATCGGGATGGAGGCGGACGCAAGCGCCGGCCCCGGGAGGAGGCCGCCGCCGATCGGGGGGGCAGCTCCTCCAAATCGTCAAGCAACCGCCGTCAGGCAGTCAGCTTCGAAGAGGAGTTCGAGCGGGGCGACGGCTAACCCTCTCTAGACCGCTAAACGCCCAGTTCGGCCAGTTGCTCGGCGAGCATGGAGTTGATCAGCGCTATCCCCGATGAGTTGACGTGCAGGAAGTCATAGAACTCTGATTTAGTCCATGGATAGTCCGTAAGGTCCAGGTAGGGCACCGAATGAGCGTCCACAAAGGCGACGAGGGCGTCATGGAATGCTTCATAGTCGGCTGAGCCGTTTTGGTGGAGCGGCAGGTAGTCCTCCGCCACAAACGGCATTTCGACTATCACTACTTCGATGCCCTGGGCCTCGAGCGCGTCCGTCAGCCGCTGCAAGGCCCGGGTCTCGATGCCTCCGATGGTGAAATCGTTGAGAGCTCTCTCGCGGGTGCGTGTTACGTCGAGAGTGCGAATATCGTAATCATCTGAGGGGAGTTGGAAGGATCCGTCGTGGGCTCC
>JAUXLW010000088.1 GCA_030623545.1 Acidimicrobiia bacterium
CAGTCGCTCCTCGGACCTGCCGGCCCGTCACGCGGGCGGCGGCGGTTACTGGTTGAGCTCGGTTTCGGCGGCGGCGAAGAACTCCTCCATAATCGCGTCGGCTTTCTTGCGGATTGTCCCGGAGCCCATCGTTGCCACCGTACCGATCACGTTCCAGCGGCCTTTGACGTGGATGGTGGTTCCCGCTTCGGACTCCTCGAGGGAGAGGTCGCCGTCCACAATGATGCTGGTTTTTACCTGCCGGTCCTGGCCCTTGGCTCGGAAGGCAATGGACGTGCCCTCGTCGAGGGCGGTCACGCTGATGTCGAGATCGGCTTTGAGCTTGAACGGCCCGAACTGATCCACGAGCACCGCTGTGTAGCTCTGCAGGTGTTCGAGCTCCTCGACTTCCCCAACCACCGAGACCCAGCCGGCTATCCGTTCGACGTCGGTGAGCACCCCCCAGCAGTCTGCCGGGGATTGCTTCACCTGCAGTGATCGCTCGAAGTCGGATGATGGCACGAGGCGAGCTCCTCAGGCTCCATCGCCATTCGAGACCACGGTCACGCCTCGTTCCTCGGCCGGGCCATCCCAGTTGAGCATCCGCCACACCCGCTCGGGCGGGTTGTGGGAATCGCTGACGATGGCTTTACCAGGTCCGATCGCGTTCTGGATAGCCGCGGAAATGGTGTGGAGGGGGGCGCCGCCGCCCTCGCCCATTCCCTTGGCGCCGGTGCCGGTGAACGGAGAGGGTGATTCGATGTGGCTGGTCTTGATGTTGGGGACGTCCATCGCCGTTGCCGCGTGATAGAAGAGGAAGTTGCTGTTGAGCAGCTGCCCGTCCTCGTCGTATTCGAAGGTCTCTTTCAGCGCAGCGCCGATGCCGAGGCCGGTGGCTCCGTGCACCTGGCCCTCCACCACCATCGGGTTGATCCGCTTGCCACAGTCGTCCACCACTGCGTAGTCGAGAATCTCCACCTTGCCGGTCTCCTCATCCACCTCGACCACAGCCGCGTGGGTCTGGGTGCTGTAGGTGAGAGTGAGGTTCCCGTACTTCTTCTCCACGTCTGGCAGCTCGAAGGGCGGGACATACACGTGCCGACACGTGAGCGAGACCCGTTCGGCCATCTCGTGGGGGAGTGTGGCGTTGTTGGCGAAGACCATATTGGCGATCCCGATGAACGGAATGGCCGCTTCGGGGTTGCCGATTATGCGAGCATCGCCGTTTACCAACTCGACCTGATCCTGTTCCACCTCGAACGCGTACGCGGCTACCTCGATGATCTCTGCCTTCAGCTTCTCGACCGCCCCGATGACGGCGTTGATCCCTGTGACCGCGAACTGACTGGCGTAGGTGCCCGAGAACCCGATGTAGGTGCTGTGCGACTTGTCGAAACCGGTCCAAACCCGGATGGTCTCGGGGCTCATGCCGAGAATGTCGGCCGCTACCTGCGAGGCCGTGGTTTCGTGGCCCTGCCCTTGCGGGTTGGTTCCCAGTTTGAGCATCACCTCGCCGTAGAGGTCGAGCAACGCGGTGCAGGCTTCGCCGTTGCCCGAAAACGGAAGCTCCGGATTCAAGATCCGGGACTGGCCAAAGTTGTTCGTGCCAGAGTCGAGCGTGGTGCCTATGCCAATGCCGATCCGCTTGCCGCTGCCTTCTCGATCGGCCTTGAGCTTCTTGGCACCTTCGTAGTCGATCATCTCGAGCACCATGTCCAACGCCTGCGGCAGGTCGCCCGAGTCATACACGCACCCGTTCGGCGTGGTGTACGGATAATCCTCCGGCTGCACATAGTTGAGCTTGCGAACTTCGACGGGGTCCAGCTCGAGCTCCTGGGCAACAAGGTCAATCACTCGCTCGACGAACCAGAGGTGCTGCATCCGGGAGTATCCCCGATTGGGGACGGCCGGGCATTTGTTCGTGAGTGTCTCGGTGTAGTCGACCTGTACGTGCTTGAACTTGTAGGGGCCCGGCACCACTTGCGACCAGATCACCGCTCCGAGCGGCTCGTAGTGGAGATAAGCGCCGGCGTCGTCGAATGCCCGCATCTTGAAGCCAAGCATCGTGCCGTCGGCCATTACCGGCACCTCAATGTCGAGAAAGGTGCGCTCGTTGCCGTGGCCGCCGGATTGATGGTGTTCCGTCCGGGTCTCAATCCACTTCACCGGTCGGCCTGCCTTGCGAGAGAGCAGAGCGAGAACTCCGATGGATGTGTACGAGTTGATCTTGATGCCGAATCCGCCGCCGATGTCCTGGGAGACGAAGTCGAACTGGTCGGTTCCCACCCCCATCGACGGCCCGATCACCAGGGCCCCGAACATCGGGAACTGGTTGTTGGACACCACCCGGATCATGTCGGTCCCTGGATCCCAGTTGACGATCACGGCGTTGCACTCGATGGGTGTCGAGGAATAACGATGGAAGTGGAGCTTGTCGATCTTGAGAATGTGGTCGGCGTTCTCCAGTGCCCAGTCGATGTCACCCCAGTCGAACAAGCCTTTCCAAGCGATATTGTCGCCCAGTGAGTCGTGGAGGACGTAGGCGTCGGGCTCAGCCGCGGCGACCCCATCGGTGACCACCGGCAGAGGCTCATATTCCACTTCGACGAGGTCGGCCGCATCGGCCGCGATCCCTCGCGTCTCGGCCAACACCAGAGCCACCCCCTCACCCTGGTAGCGGGCGATGTCGACCCCGAGCAGGTACTCGTTCACCTGGCTGCCGTCTTCCTTAGGGGCGAACTGGAAGAGCGGTTCGGTCATAGCTTTGACCTCATCCCCGGTGAGAGTTGCGATGACTCCCGGGAGTGCTTCAGCCTTGGAGACGTCGACGCTGAGGATCTTGGCGTGGGCGTATGGGGAGCGAACGAACTGGGCGTAGCCCTGGCGATACATGCCTTCGTCGTCGACGAACGAGCCCTGTGCCTTCAGCAGCCGCTCGTCCTCCTTGCGGGGAAGACTCTGGCCGGTCCAAGTTGTGGTGGTTGTCTGTTCCTTGGCAGGCGCCGTCATGCGCTCACCTCCTTGGCATGTTCGCGGTTGAGGCGCTCAACGAGGGCCAGGCCTTCGTCACCGTGGGCAGCTCCCGATATCGCCTTTACGATGTTCACGTAGCCGGTGCAACGGCACAGGTTGCCGTGAATCGCCTCTCTGATTTCCTCGGCAGTTGGTTTCTCGTTTCGCTCGAGCAGAAACTTGGCGCTCATCAACACGCCAGACGTGCAGTATCCGCATTGCAAACCGTGGTTTTCACGGAACGACTCCTGGAGCTCATCGAGATCGCCGGACTCTCCCGCCAGAGACTCAACAGTGTCAATCTCGGCACCGTCCGCCTGGACTGCCAGGGCCATGCAACTCTTGATGGTCTTGCCGTTGTAGCTGACCGTGCAGGCGCCGCAATGTCCGGTATCGCAACCGATCTTGGGGCCCCGTAGCCCGAGCTCGTCTCGCAGGAAATGGATGAGCAGCATCCGTGACGAGGCGGTGCGGGAAACGGGTTTGCCGTTGAGTGTGAACTCGATGTCTTGTGTGGGCCCTGGTCCGCTAGCCATTCTGGCCTCCCTCGATCGCTTCCATCACTGCGCGTTTCGCTACCACCGATGCCATCGCCTGGCGGTAGTCGGCGCTGGCGTCGGCATCAGACAGGGGTTCGATTCCTTCGCCTGCCGCGGCAGTTGCCTCGGCCACGGCGTCTGCCGTGGCCGGTGTGCCCGCCAGAGCTTCCTCCACTTGGGGGCGGCGCACCGGAATCGGCAGGCAGCCCAGGGCAACGCTGGCGCTCTCTATGTTTCCGTTCGAAGTGGCGACTACTGCCACGGCCCGGGCTGCCGCTTCGCCGATCTCGATCTCCTGGTAACCCATGTGCCGGCCGTTGAGGGCCGGCAGGGTGACGCCGGTGAGGATCTCGTCGGAGGAAAGGGCGTTGGTGAAATACCCGGTGAAAAAATCCGCAGCCGCTATGTCGCGGTCCCCGTCCTTGCCGGTCACGTGCATCGTGGCTTCGAGTGCGACCGCCACCGGGGGAAAGTTGTTGATCGGGTCGTTGTGGCACAGGTTGCCGCCGAAGGTGCCCCGATTACGCACCTGGGCGTCCACGGTGTGGGCGGCGACCTGGCTGAGGCGGGGATGGGAGCGATGGAGGTCGGGCGACATCGCCATTTCATCGTATGTCACCCCGGCTCCGATCCGGACAGAACCGTCATCGGCCACCGCGATGGCCCGCAAATCTTCGAGACGGCTGATGTCGACGAGCAGGTCGACCGACGCGGCTCGCAACTTCAGGATGCTGATGAGGCTCTGGCCGCCCGCCAGTGGGCGAGCGCCCTCAGTCGAGTCGAGTGCTTCTACGGCCTCTGCCAGTGTGTCCGGTCGGTAATAATCAACGGCTGCCAACAGCATCGTTCAGGCCCTCCTCTCGTGGTCGGTGTTGGTCATGGGTCCTTGGCCTCCCTCGAGTCGTTTCCACCAGGTTGGTTCCACACTAGGGGGCGTTTCTCAACGGTGCATAGTGTCCTGGCGACCCCGTCCTGCCGCAACAAAACTGCCTCAATCCTGATAGTGTCCGCGCCTTGCGGGTGGAAGCTCGCGCCCGATGAGGAGGAACAGGATGCATCGACCGAAACGACTCGTGCTTTTATTCGCAGCGTTCGCTCTGGTAGCCGCCGCATGCGGCAGCGGCGACTCGGACACGACGACCACCACGGGGGCTCCGGCCGCAACAACTACTACGGCGGGTCCGGCCGCAACAACTACGACGGCGCAACCGGTCGACACGTCGCCGATCATCATCGGGGCGGCCGTCGACTTAAGCCAAAACATGCTTCCGTTCAATACCCCAGCCAACACAGCCGCCAAGATCATGGTCGACCGGATCAATGCTGCCGGCGGGGTGCTTGGTGGACGCCAGTTGGAGCTCGTGACCATCGATTCCACGGTCGAGCCCGACCTCGTGAAGTCGGCAGCTGTCGATTTGATCAGTCAGGGTGCTGAGATCCTGCTTGTGACCTGTGACTTCGACTTTGCAGCGCCCGCCATCCAGGAGGCACTTGCAGCCAACATCTTGGTGGTAGCACCTTGCATCGGCACCGACAGAATGGGACCGGTCGGTCTGGGCGCTGCCGGCAAGACTGCCTTCAGCTTCGGGAACCAGGCTCAGGACGAGGGCGCGGTCCTCGCCGAGTTCTCTCGCGACCAGGGCTGGGAGACCGCCGTAGTGGTCAGGGACAACCTGTTGGTCTACTTCCAGGACGTCGTTGACGCTTTCGACGTTCGCTTCACTGAGAACGGAGGCACCGTTGTTGCCACCGAGCAGTTCTCGTCATTCGATGGCACAATCAGCAACGTTGTGACTGCCGTCGCCAACATTGCGGATAAAGACGTCATCGCTATCTCGACTGCATTCGACGACCTCCCGGCGCTCGTGTTGGGGCTCCGCAGTCTGGGCGACAACACGCCGATCGTGTGCTCGTGGGCATGCGACTATACGCAGTGGATGGGGGAGGATCTCAACAACTTCTACTACAACACGTTTGTCTCCATTTACGGTGACGATCCCGATCCAGATGTGAACGCTTTCATTCAGGAAATGGTCGACCTCGGCGAGCCGCCGTTTTCGGCGGCCCTGCTGGGCGGAGCCCAGTCGATTCAGGCGATTGCTGACGCCATTGAGGCCACCGGTGGTACCGACGCAGTAGCTCTCGCGAATTACCTCGAGGGCCTAGGTACGACTTCGCTCGTGTTTGGTGATATCACGCTCAACGCCGACAACCACACCGTGTTTGGGCGGCCCCATCGCATGATGGGGGTCACGGATTCGCAGCCAGCGTATAAGGAAACCCGGACGGCGAGTTCACCCGCGCCTTCTCGGCCGCCCCCCTCCTGATCCGGCTCGTCGCCGACCTCGACAGCCGGGCCCGGGGGATCCGGGAGGACCGTTTCAGCTTCGATGGGACCGCCAAGGTCCTGGACCCCCGGAACTACTACTACTGGAGCTCGGCCCTGGCCTCCATGCAGCTCCGGCAGATGGG
>JAUXLW010000145.1 GCA_030623545.1 Acidimicrobiia bacterium
AAGGGTGTTTTCGAGCTCGTACTCGGCCTCGACCCTGACAAAACCCTCTTCGGCGCGTATCTCGTATGTCGTGTCCGACGAGATGTCGAGACCACCGTCGGCGAGAGCCGGCCCCGCCTGGGCGAGGACTAGAAGGATCGCTCCTGCAATCGACCAACGAAGGCCTGTCGATACCCACAGTGACCCCATACAACACTTTCGGTGGTTGCAAGTGGGGTCTTGAGCGAATGTAGCCTCCCGCAGGACCTCGAGATCGACCCGGACCTCGACATTGGCTTGCCCACCGAAAAGCGGCGGGCAGGACTACAGCTTCAGTGGCTTGATCGGGGCAAACACCAGACCCGGGTGATCGCGCCAGGCCTCGGGCTGCACATCGATGTAGAGCTCGATCTCGTTGCCGTCCGGATCCTGGATGTAAAGGCTGTGCGTCACGGTGTGGTCGGAGGCGCCCAAGACGGGCACCCCCGCCTCCTGCAGCCGGGCGACGGCACCGCGCAGCTCATCGTCGCTCTCCCCCACCTTGAGGCCGAAGTGGTACATACCCAGGCGCGGGGCGGCAGGCAAAGGCGCGGCCTGCCCACCCACTTCAATCAGCAGCAGTTCATGATGGGTCCGCCCGGATGAGAAGCCGACCGCGGAGCCTCCGAGCTCTCCGACCTCCTTGAAACCGAGTACGTCGCGATAGAACTCGCGGGACCGCGCCAGATCACTGACGTAGAGAACAACGTGCCCGAGCTCCTTGACCTCCACCGTCAGGCCATGAGCCGGCTCTCAACCATGATGCAGGCGTTAGCCAGATAGTTGAAGCCGTTTTCTTGAACAAACTCCATCACTTCGGGACTCTCGGCCCCGGGTTGAATAAAAACGTTCATCAGCCCCAGCTCGAGACACTGCTTCAGGACATGAAGGGTGAACCGGGGCGGTATCACGAAGTTGACGATGGTGGGCAGCTCGGGAATGTCGGCCAGTTTGGAGTAGGCCTTTTCACCCTGCACCGTGTCCCGACGCGGGTTGACAGCGTAGACCCGGTAGCCCTTGCGTTTCAGGTCGAGAAAAATGGTGTGACCATACTTGGACTCGTTGTCGGTGGCACCGACAAGAGCGATCGTGGTGCCCGGCTCCTCCAGCAGCGACAGAATATCTTGCATCGTCTCCTTCAACCCCGAGGTTACGGCGAACCTTCCACCAGCTTAAGAACGTCGCAAGTGACCACCAGGAAATAGTCACTGGTGACTAGTCCCTTTGTAACCACTTTTTGTGGTCACTCGACTACTCTCTGCGGTCTAAGGAGTCGGTTTGGGGTCAAAGCAAGGGGTTCGAGATGACTCAGGAGAAGGAACGAGGGGCCACGATGGTGGAACTTGCCCTGGCTCTTCCCTTGACTCTGATCCTGCTCCTGGGTGCAGTCGAAGCCGCCCGGTACGTCTCCCTCCAGCAGGCGGTCTCCACCGCCAGCCGGGAAGCTGCCAGATACGGATCAACCACCGGCATGGGTGCGGCCGGCGTCCCCCACTACGTCGACTGCGGCGAAATCCGCGACGTAGCTCAGGATGTGACCCCGGTCGGCCTTGACCCCACTGCCATCGAGATCGGTTACGACAGCGGCCCGGCCACCGCGATCGGTGCCTGGTGCAACGATGTGGGCCCCTACCCCGATCCCAGCTTGATCGCCAGGGGCGACCGCATCGTGGTGACCGTTAGCCATCCTTACGAGTCGGCTCTCCCGTTCCTGGGCGATTTCTTGAGCGGTACGGTGAGTGCCACCGATCACCGCAGCATCTGGAAGGCCGAATCGTGAGGGGGGACCGCGGCGCTTCAACGGTCGAGTTAGCGTTCGTCGCTCCGCTCTTGTTTGTTCTTGCTCTGGGCATAGTGGATTTCGGGCGGGCCCTGAGCTACAAGATCGCCATCAGCGATGCCGCCCAGGAAGGGCTCAACTACGCCTCTTACGAACCGGACGATCCCACCGGAACCGTGCAGAGGGTGCTCTTCAGCACGACCGACCCCAAGCTCGACGCCGGCAACGTTTCGGTCACCTGCCTGGCCGAGCCGGGCGACCATGTCGCAGTCAAGGTTGACTACGAAATCGAGCTCCTGACGCCATTCATCGGTGAGATGTTTGGCGGTACGGTGCCCATCTCTTCCACGGCGGTTGGTGAGACGTTTACGGAGGCGCCATGCGTCGAATCGTGACCTTGCTGGAGCGCGATGAGCAGGGAGTGGCCCTCGTCGTCGTCGCATTCTCGATGTTCATGCTCATGGCAGTCGCCACTCTGGCGATCGACGGCGGCCTGGTACACACGGACCGTCGCCAAGCACAGAACGGGGCCGACAATGCCTCGCTGGCGGCCGCCTGGGCAATTTGCGAGGGACGGGACCCGACCGCGGCGGCCCTCACCACGGCTGCCGCCAACGGATTCGACAACGACGGCATCAGCAACACCGTGAACGTCACAGACCTCGGAGACAACCGGGTCCTGGTTGAGATCACCGGCAGCCGCGACGCCCAATTCGGCCAGGCCATCGGGAATGAGACCCTCGAGGTCGTCGCTGAGGCCACCGCCGCCTGCACGTCTTACCCAGGAGGCGCAGGCGCCATTCCCTTCGGGGCGCCTCCGAGTGGATTCGACGGAGGTCTACAGAGGGCAAACCCGTGCGGTCTGAATTCGGGCAATTGTGGGCGACTGTACGCATTGCGCCTCGTCGACGGCTACGGCGAGGTTGGTGAGGACACCATCAAGAACATTGCTTACGGCACCGACCGCCTACTGATCCCTTGGACAACCGGGAAAGTCTACGTCAACTGCTCGCTGACCACCGAGGTCGCGTGCAACGTGCTGCCTTCCAACACCGGAGTTTCCGCCGGCCACCTCGGAGAAGGATTCAGAGAGCGGTTTCTCGAGTCGACGGGTGCCTACGACACGTTCCTCTACCAGGGACTCGAGTACAACAATGACTCTCTGGCCGAGGTGCTTGGTGATGCGACCGCGACGCCGCTGTTCGACCCCAGCAAAGCGGACGCCGGCAAACCCGAGGGGCCAACGGGCTGGGATGAGGGAATCCACGGACCCTGGAGCGAAGAGGCCGCCGCGAATCACTATTGGGTGTCGGGCACCATCGCGAAGTGCGAATCCCCCCGGCTGGCCAGCATCGTCATCGTCACCGCCGACATGAGTTACGACCCGGCCTACTACGACTCCGGCGACCCCTACCCGGACCCCTGGCCGAATGGGTCCAAGAATATGAAGGTACTAGGACATTATTACATCTACATAGACGCTCCCAGCAGCGCCGGAGATTTCATCGGAAGCGGCAACCTAAAAACTGCTTCGGCCAAGGTCTTGTGGGTGGACCCCAACAACATCGATTGCGCCACCACCGGATATGCCCCGGGACCGTCGGCGACGAACCCTCCGATCTTCGAGGTCTCACTGGAAGGCTGAGCCACCAGCGGACAGCCGAGTCGCGGCTTGGCGAGCAGCCTAGAGTCGGGCCATGGCCTGCAAGATCATCATCGACACCGACCCCGGCCAGGACGATGCCGTGGCTTTGCTCCTGGCACTGGCCTCACCGGACGAGCTCGAGGTTCTTGGAATCACCTCCGTGGCCGGCAATGTGCCGCTCGAGCTGACGACCCGCAACGCCCTCATGCTGGCCGAGCTGGCAGGGAGAACCGACGTGCCCGTCTACGCCGGGTGTGAGCGTCCCACTGTCCGGCCGCTGATCACGGCCGAGTACGTGCACGGCGTCAGCGGCATCGACGGCGCCAACCTGCCGGACCCGACAACGGTGCCCGCCGACGGCCACGCGGTGGACTTCCTCATCGAGACCGTGATGGGGAACGAGGTAACAACCCTGTGCACGCTGGGGCCGCTGACGAACATCGCGGTGGCCCTCGAGAGGGAACCGGCGATTGCGTCGCGCGTCGATGAGCTTGTGCTGATGGGAGGAGGGTTCTTCGAGGGAGGCAACACCACCCCCGCCGCAGAGTTCAACATCTACGTGGACCCTGAGGCGGCGGCCATCGTCTTCACCAGCGGTATTCCCCTGGTGATGATGCCTCTCGACGTCACCCACAAGGCGCTGACCTCGCGGGCCAATGTCGAAGCATTCCGGGCATTAGGCAATGCGGCCGGGCATTCGGTTGCCGGAATGCTCGAGTTCATGGAACGTTTCGACATGGAGAGGTATGGGATCGACGGTGGGCCGCTCCATGATCCCTGCGTCATTGCCTATCTTCTCGAACCGGAGCTCTTCTCCGGGCGGGATTGCTACGTTGCTATCGAAACCGAGTCTGAGCTGACCATGGGAATGACGGTGGTCGACTGGTGGCGGCTGACGGACAACGAGCCCAACTGCCTTGTTATGAACCAGATTGACAACGACGGGTTCTTCCGGCTCCTCACCGAGCGAATCGGACTTCTCTGACCCGGAGTGAATCGTCGTCCTAAACCGGAGGTTGTGGGTCGTATTGGATATAGCGGCGGACCTGGCGAGCCCGTTCCTCCGACTTGAGCCTGACGATCAGATGAAGCGCCATGTCGATGCCCGCCGAGACGCCGG
>JAUXLW010000076.1 GCA_030623545.1 Acidimicrobiia bacterium
AACACGACCCAACCAAAAACCCACCCTGACGAGGGGCCAGGGAGGCCAACCTTCATCGAGGTCCTATTCACGGAGCGCCTTCACCGATTATTGCCGCTTAGTTGCTGGTTCCCCTGTCCGGGCACGGGATCTCTGTTTGGAGGCTCCAATGCGTGTTCTGAAAGGGCCGTCGTGGGCAAGAAGGCAGGGACTGGTCCTCACAGAGATACACAAGGTGGCCGTCACGATCGGTCAAATATCTGCCCGCGTTGACTGCCGCTCCGTTCAGCAATGTATGACCTTGCATGGTGTTGCTCCTTTACTATTCATAGGAACAACCGCCCGGATCGACGATCGCACGTCTCGTCGCCGATCCGACAGTATGCCGACTTGTTAGGCCTCGAGCAGAACCTTGAGTTTTTCGAGATTCGAACGCACGTCCCGCTGGTACAGGCGGATTACGAGGGAGTCGGCCAGCTTGCCGAACAGACCGCGGAACGGTTCCGTTGTCTGATGGTATGTGAACTTGGTGCCGCTTCCAGAGACTTCAAACGTCTCTTCGATCGTGCTATCGAGTGGCGCGTTGGTGGTCCGCAGCAGGGTCCGGTGGCCGATGTCGATCTCGGCGTATTCCATTTCCCACTCGATCCGGCGACCGGCCACCTTGCTTACGCCATGGAGGTGGGAGCCCTTGCGTGGCTCGTCGTCCAGCAGTTGGAACTCCATGAGGTTGGACTGCCACAGCATCGTATTGGCAGGTTCGATGATGAATCGATGGACGTCCTCCGGGGACCGGTTGATGTAAATCGACTCTGTCAGCTCATGCATGAGTCCTCCTTTCCGGTTATGTGTACACCGTTTCCCACGTGTTCCAGGGTGCGTAGAGGATTAGGTCATGAGTTGGGGCGGCCGGAAAACGGTCCCGTCACCGGACGGATAGGCAGGCCCTAGCGGCGTCGCCTCCGGCGTCCGCCCGCTCGCCGGGAGAGGTCGGCCATCGAGGGCTTCTTGAACTCGACTGCCTCGGGTTCGAAAGCAGCCAGGTCGGCCAGGCGAGGGTCGTTGGAGAACATCTTGGTGATCTCAGTGTGGAGCCCGGAGGCTCGCTGCAGGCGCTGCACATCCTCGACCTGGTCCCACAGGACAAGCGTGACCACCATGCCCTTTTCTCCTGCCCGTGCGGTTCGGCCCGATCGGTGGATGAAGCTCTTGTAGTCGTCCGGCGGGTCGTAATGGACCACGATGTCCACGTCGTCGACGTGCAGCCCGCGGGACATGACGTTGGTGGCGACAAGTACCGGGACGGTCCCCTTCATGAAGTCGGCGAGGGCCCGTTCCCGCACCTGTTGGCGGAGGTCGCCGTGGATGGCTGCGGCCCGCACTCCCTCTCGTTGTAGCTGGTCGGCCACCCGGTCGGCTCCTCTCTTGGTGCGCACGAACACCAGGGTCCGGTCAACCCCTTCCGAGATCGCGGCGGCCACCTTGGGCTTGTCGAGCTGGTGAACTGCGATGAAACGGTGTTCCTGGGTGTCGACCACTTCACCTTCCGTTTCAACCTCGTGCCGGACCGGGTTGGTGAGGTACGAGTTGATGAGGGAAGCGATGACCCCGTCAAGGGTCGCTGAGAAGAGCATGGTCTGATGCCCGCGCTCGATGTCGGACATCACCATGCGCACCTGCGGCAGGAAGCCCATGTCTGCCATCTGGTCGGCCTCATCGATCACGACGCTGGTGACGTCTTGTAGAGAGATCTCCTTGCGGTCCATGAGATCAATCAGGCGACCCGGAGTTGCCACCAGGATCTCTATCCCCGACTGGAGCTCTTTGATTTGCCGACCCATTGAGACGCCGCCGTAGACGGTGCCGAGCCGATAGTTGCGAGCCTTGGCAAGTGGCGTGAGCTCTCGGGCCACCTGCACGCACAACTCACGCGAGGGGACCAGCACGAGGGCGACCGGACGCCTCGGCCTGGCGGGTCGTGCTCGCTCGATGAGGGGAAGGCCGAAGGCCAGGGTCTTACCGGACCCGGTCTGGGCCTTGCCGCATACGTCGAGGCCGGCCAGGCCATCCGGAATGGCCATTAGTTGGATTGGGAAGGGATCGGTGATCCCGGTTTGATTGAGGGCGGCGACCAGGTCGTCTGATACGCCGAGGTCGGTGAAGGAGGCCGTGTCGACCCGTTCCGCGAGAGGGCTTTGCATTGTTTCTTCCGTTCGTTGAGTGTCTATCGGCCTCCAGCACGACTCAACAAAGCGGTAGAGCGGAAGAGGCCCAGCGAGCACGTTTCCTGAGAACCATGCACTCGCTGACTCTTACGGTAACAGCTCTGTGCCACAACCTGTGGTGGTTC
This sequence comes from Acidimicrobiia bacterium, assembly GCA_030623545.1. Lineage (GTDB taxonomy): Bacteria > Actinomycetota > Acidimicrobiia > Spongiisociales > SHLN01 > JAUXLW01. The sequence continues at coordinate 2,330 of JAUXLW010000076.1, forward strand.
AGAGGTTTAGCTCACTCGAAGATTCGCATCTCGTCGGCCCGCTTCACGACATTGGCTTTGCCGTGCCGTCGATGAACCCCGCAAATCGCCGTCGGCGACCCTCAGCTTATGGAGGCTTCCCATTCGCGCCGCAATATCCCATAGTCGAGCATGTCGTACCGCTCACCGTCGCGATGCAAGCGTTCTCGTTGGGTGCCCTCGTGGACGAATCCCATTTTCTCGTAGAGAGCACGAGCTCGCTCGTTATAGGCGAATACGGTCAATCCAACCCGATGCAGATTCATCTCACTGAAGGCGAATGTGAGGAGGAGTTTCATGGCGTCGCGGCCGTAACCCTTCCCCCAGTTGTCGGGGTCCCCCAATCCGATGCCGAGCCCGCATGAGCCGTGGCTCCAGTCGATACCATCGAGTTCGGCGAATCCGAGAAACTCGTCATCGTCCATGCGTCGAATGGAGAAGTGATAGACCGTGTCCCGCTTGGCCTCATCTTTGATCCGCTTGACGATCTCGTCTTTTGACCGCGGTCGGGCCGGCCAGGTATCGAGGAGGCGCGAGTATGCCGCATTGCGCTGGAAGCGGACGAGGTGGACGGCGTCGTCTTCGGTCAGGGCTGCCAGCCGGACGAGGCTGCCCTCGAGGATGTTGTCTTCTCTCAGTGGCATGAGCTCACCCTAGACAGGAGGCCCTGGACAGAGCACTAGCTCTCGGAGTTCGCCTGATTGATGGCGATAGCACCGTCGACCATTCCGCGGGTGAAGGCGTTGCTGGTGAAGAAGAAAGGCTCATCCCGTTGCGGGTAATCGAGCCGCACCGCTTCACAGTATGCGAACGTGAATGAGTTCTGCCTGGGAACCAGAGAGAACTGGTGCCAGCGGATGCCCGACCATTGCGTGATCTCTGCCAGCTCACGCTGACTCGCAACGTTGCTCGCCCATCCCGATCCGGCCTCAAATCCCCGCTGATACAGGGTGGCGTCGTCGCCGTCGGCTCGCTCGGCCTGAACCCTCACAGCCTCAGCCTGAAGGGCGGTAGAACAGATTTCTTCCAGGTCGAGCCCGGCGTCGATGAGTTGCTTGCGCAAGGTCGCATCGATTTCTAGCGTCAGCTGCGGCATGTTCTCCGTCCGCCCGTAGTTAGCAATATCAACGTACAACAGGTCGTGGCGCCTGTCTCACGGTTACGCTCGCGCCGTGTTCGACATTGTTCTTTACGAGCCCGAGATCCCGCCTAACACGGGCAACATCATGCGGTTGTGCGCTAATACCGGCGCGACTCTGCATTTGATTGGACCGCTCGGGTTCACTCTGGACGAGCGCCAACTCCGGCGGGCCGGGCTGGATTACCGCGAGTGGGCGGATGTCCGTCAGCACAAATCGGTCGCCGCCTACCTGGAAAAGCGTTCTCCCCCTGCTCTGTACGCGTTCTCTCGGAACGGGGCCTCCGACTACAGCAAGCTGTTCTATGAGCCCGGCGACGCACTCATATTCGGGCCTGAATCGGATGGCCTTCCGGTTGATGTGCTGGAATTGGAAGCAGTGACCGCCACGGTTCGGGTCCCGATGGTTGGTAAGAGCCGGAGTCTGAATCTTGCCAATGCCGTTGCCGTGGCGCTCTATGAAGCGTTGCGGCAACAAGGATTTCCGGGCCTGCAGAGGGGTGGGAGTTAGGCTGACCACCATGCGTGTTGGACGCGTCCGCCTGGCGCTGGCGGGTGGATTGGCGGGGGCTGCTCTGCTGGTCGGGCCTGCCGCAGTCGCCCAATTTGTCTGGGATCTCGAAACGGTCCTCGATCCACCGGAGGCGACTGATGCGTTCGGCCGTTCAGTAGCGATAGATGGCGCCACACTCGTCACCGGGGCGCCGAGCGATGACACTCTCCTTCCCAACTCGGGCGCTGTCTGGGCACACACCCGGGATCCAGACAATGGCTGGCAATTCCAATACAAGATCAATTCCGCCGACGCGGCCGCGGGCGACGCCTTCGGCTCGGCGGTGGCAGTCGACGGTGACTTGCTGGTAGCCGGAGCACCGCTGGCTAGCGGTGGGGTGGGGGCGGCCTACGTCTTTGTCCGCGATGTCGACGGAGTTTGGACCCAGCAAGCCAAGCTGACCGGGTCGCCCGCACTCGCCGCCGCCAATTTTGGAACTTCCGTGGCTATTTCTGGCAACACGGTGGTCGTAGGGGCGCCCGGCGCTGCCGGCGGGGCGGCCCATGTTTTCACCAGCGTCGAAGGAGTCTGGGGCCAAAAGGCGAGGCTGGTTTCGAATGACATCGAGACTGAAGACAGGCTCGGCCAGTCGGTGGCAGTGTTCGGCAATACGGTTCTAGCCGGAGCCAGCCTCGAGGACGCAGCCGGTGCCAGCGCCGGAGCCGTCTACGCGTTCGTGGGTAACTCGGCCGGCGACTGGGTCCAGCAAGGCAAGCTCCTGGCAGCGGACACTGCCGGGGGTGATCTCTTCGGGGGAGCTGTCGGCCTGGAGGGCAATGTGGCGGTCATCGGCGCCAGCGGCAACGACGATGACGGCAACGGCAGCGGCTCGGCCTACGTGTTCCAGCGCAACTCCTCCAACTTGTGGCTCCAGCAAGCCAAGTTGACTGCCTCTGACGCCAATGCCTCGGCTTTGTTCGGCGCCAGGGTTTCATACGATGGGTTGCAGTTGGCCGTTGGAGCGCCCGGGGCCGGGCGGGCTTACGTTTTTGAGAAGGACGGCTGGGTGGAGAGCGCCAACTTCACAGGGGGCGCCCTGTTCGGCTCGAGTGTTGCCATTGAAGGGGAGAATCTGGCACTTTCCACCGAAGTCGGATTGTCTGGCAATGTCTCCCTTTATAGGCGGGCCGAGCCACTGGCACCACCGCCACTGAGCGTCGGAATGTTCGACCCCTCGCGAGGCGAATGGCATTTGGGGGATGGTCAGGGGAACGTCAGCAGCTTTTTCTACGGTGCTCCCGAAGATATCCCGCTTGTGGGTGATTGGAACTGCGATGGTCTCGACACGGTCGGCATGTTCCGACCGAACAACGGTTTTGTCTATCTCCGGAATAGCAACGATTTCGGAGTTGCCGACCTCGAGTTTTTCTACGGCATCGGAGGGGACGTGCCGTTTGTGGGGGATTGGGACGACGACGACTGCGATTCGCTAGGCATCTACCGCGACGGCCGTGTCTACCTGCGAAACGAGCTATCCACCGGCTTTGCCGATCTGGACTTCTTCTACGGGATCGCTTCGGACGTGCCTTTCGGAGGCGACTTTGACGCCGACGGCTCAGACTCCGTCGGCCTGTATCGGCCGGCGAGTGGATTTGTCTTCTTGCGTAACAAGCTCTCAGGTGGTTTCGCTGAGCTTGACTTCTTTTTCGGAATCCCCGGAGATCGAGTGATCGCCTTCGACTGGGATGACGACGGCGACGATAGTGTTGCCATCTTTCGGCCAAGTGAGACTCGCTTCTACATCACCAACACGAACGCGCAGGTTGTCGCCGAAATCGACTTCCGCTTCGGCCGGGAAGACTGGTTGCCGGTCGCCGGACGATTCGCCCCGTAAGGCAGGTATGGCGGCGCCGCCTGCTGCCTAGTGACGGCTGGTCCATATACGAAGTAGGGGAGGCCGGGAGGGGGGTGGGCCCAACAACGGCACCCTGAGCGAAGCGACGGTGAGACTCGCGGGTTGAATCAAGAGCCCGTCGGGCACGCACCGAACTCAGCAGTTGATTGTTGGGCACCGCCTTGGGCAAGGTCACCTGGAAGCAACAATTCCTGGGGGAGTCAAGTTGGCGGCATTCCTGCCGTTGGTGGGCACCACCCACCCCTAACCCCTCCCACTCCGCTGCGCTCCGCAGGAGGGGAATGTTCACCACCATGGCCACGGGTTACCCCCCTACGTTTGAATCAGGCTTCAGCTCGTAGGAGACGATACCCTTGCGATGAATCTCGACGAAGCGGCGATCGTTCTTCT